>JAICMB010000229.1 GCA_025929455.1 Bryobacteraceae bacterium
ACGTCTGCTGCACTCCTGCGCGTGTTTCATTTTGGGGAGGAGGCCGATTGAAAATCGGCCGCAGGTTGAAAACCTGCCCCACACCGTCTGAATCTGCGTGCGGCCTAGCCTTGCCTGACATTTTCATCCCGGTTGCCCTAGTTGTACTGCCGCCGCGGCCGGAACTTTCCTTCCTCACGTCCCTCCGGCTCTCTCCGCTTCTCGCCCGCGACGTACCCGCTCTCTTCATTGCGGCTGATGCGGCGGTGCGCGCAGAGACCCTCTAAAATAAACTCGCCCGCCGAGACGCGCAGCGCATCCGGCTCGCTCGCGCCCAAGCCGAGCGCGCGCGACTTCTCGAGCAGCCCCTGTATCCCGCCCAACTGCTTGATCAGCTCTGCCGCCGGCTCCGTCTCATCCAGCTTCAGGGAGCCGCCCAATTCGAACCACTGTACGACGTGGTTCATATTCACGCCCTCGAAATACGAGTTGTAGACCTTCCCGACGGCCGCACGGATCAACTCTTTCGCAACTCCGTCGCCGCCCTTCAACTCGCCTTCGTACTCGAGCTCGATCTTTCCCGTGATGGACGGCAGCGCCGCATAAATATCCAGAATGCGCGGCGCTGCCGCATCTTCGCGGTTCACCAGCGCGCGCCGCTCCGCATTCGACACCACGTTCTCGAGCACCGAAATCGGAAGCCGCTGCGAGACGCCGGACCGCTTGTCCACCTTCTTGTCTTCGCGCGCCAGAAACGCAATGTGCTCCACTACCTCGCGAATGTAATTGGGGACCAGCGCCCGCACCGGCGACGGCCTCTCGGTCCAGGATTCCTGCGTCGTTATCGCGATCCCGTGCTCCACCTGTGCCGGGTAGTGGGTGCGGATTTCGCTGCCGATGCGGTCCTTCAACGGCGTGATGATCTTGCCGCGCGCGGTGTAATCTTCGGGATTCGCGGTGAAAACCAGCATGAGGTCGAGCGGCAGACGAACCGGATAGCCTTTGATCTGGACGTCGCCCTCCTGCATGATATTGAACAGGCCAACCTGGATTTTTCCAGCCAGGTCGGGTAACTCGTTGATCGCGAAGATGCCGCGATTGGCGCGGGGCAGCAGGCCGTAGTGCACGGTCAGCTCGCTCGAAAGATCGTGACCGCCGCGCGCTGCTTTGATGGGATCGATGTCGCCGATCATATCCGCGATGGTGACGTCCGGCGTCGCGAGTTTCTCAACATAGCGCTGCTCACGGGTCATCCACGCGATGGGCGTGTCGTCACCCTGCTCCTCGACGATGTCGCGGCAATGCCGGCAGATCGGGTGATACGGGTTGTCGCGAATCTCACAGCGCGCGATGTACGGCGTGCGCTCGTCCAGCAGCGCGGCCAGCATTCGGATCAACCGCGTTTTGGCCTGCCCGCGCAAGCCCAGCAGGATGAAGTTGTGGCGCGCCAGAATGGCGTTTACGACCTGCGGCACGACCGTCTCGTCGTAACCGACCAAGCCCGGAAAGAGCTCTTCGCGGCGCTGCAGCTTGCAGATCAGGTTCTGCCTTAATTCATCTTTTACAGTTCTTTTACCGGTGCGGTCTTCGGAAAATCGGGAATCGCGGAGGGCGCCAAGCGTTTGTGGCAATGCGGCCATAGTGAAAAACTCCCACGCGGCGTGAGGCTAAAAATCTACCCGGATTGTATCACCGCGTTTCGGACCGTCCTGTTTACAGGGTGTTTGAGAAATTGAGCGGCACGCCCGCACTTTGGACGTATAGATGGATGCGCGCGGGCGCGATAGCGGGTTCACCGGATTTCGACCCGCCGCGCGCCGCGTTCTGGAAACGGTGAGCATCGTTCCCGGGTTCGCGGGCGGTGATAGAGTATGTAACCAGAGCATTATAAGGAGGGGGTTCGTGAGAAGTCTTCCGATCCTCGTTGGTTTCACGGCATGCTATTTACTGTGCGGCGCGGCGAGCGCCGCGGACGATCTGGCGCAACGCGCCTGGTCGCTCGAAGCGAAGGGGGACTCCGCCGGCGCGCAGGCATTACTGCGCGAGGCCGCCGAAGCGCCCGATGCCAAAGCGCCCGCGCTGCTGGTGTGGGCCCAGTACCTGGACGTGCATCGCGATCCCGCCGCCCGCGAAGTGTTTCAGCGCGTCTTTCGCGCCGCCGACGATAGCGGGACCAAGCGCGCCGCCGCGCGGCGTCTCGTGTTGCTCGACCTCGAAGCCGGTGAAGATGCGTCCGCGCGCAAGGATCTCGAAAATTATCGCGCCGCCGGCGGGACCGATCTGTCGTGGCCCGGGCCGGCGCCCGCTCCGCAGGCGAAGTCCACGATCGTAATACCCGGACCGCTGCGCTCGTTCGCGCGCATGGCCGCGCTGTCGCCCGACTTGGGCGTCGAAGATGTGATCCCCGCGCTCGCGCGCAACGTGGTGACCAATGGCTATCAAGCGGCCAACAGCAACGAGGCGCTCGAAGCCACCGAATATCTGAAGCTCGTGATGCGGTACCTGACGCAGGCGCGCGAGTTGGAAAAGCTCGCCGGCAAAGATAAAGTTTTGCGCATCGACACGTGCGAATCGAGCGCCACCGGCGATCTGCTGCGTGTGCTCGGCTATCGTATGCGGGGCGCCTGCGGCAGCGACGTGGTGCTCGAAACCGTGAACGCCACGCGCGCGTTTCTCACCATCGACTCCGGGTTTCCGCTCGCCGAACTCGAACAGTGCCTGCGCACCAGCCGGCCGTTTTCTTATCCGTACGGACCGACGCAAGTGCCGATCATGTACGACACCGCGTACTGGTATTCGGCCCGGCCCGAGCCGCAGACTCCTGCGGACTTTCTCGATTTTCTGATCAGCGATCCATCGCTGTGCCGTCTGTACCTGGGTCTCTCGAAACTGGAACCGCAAACGGCGGAAGCGATTCGTAAAAGCGTGCCCGCGCCGCGCCTGCGAGCGTACGCGCACGTCCTCGATTTCTACGGCGCCATGTTCCAGATTCGCGATGACAAGGCTGTCGTGCCCGGCGGCGCGGCCAGCGAAAAAGCGTGGGCCGATCTCACCGGCGTTTCGCCCGCCAAAGGCGGCACGTTTTACGAACGCCTCATCGCGCACGACGACGGCTGGCTGGCCAGCTATTTCGACGCACTCGCGCGCATCACGGACAATCCCGCGAATGGGAACGTGCAGGCATATCTCACACAACCGGACCGGTTGAAGCGCTTCTATGCCGCGATTCGCGGCAAGGTGACCAGTCCCGGCCCCGCGCGTCCCGTGTTTCGCGCCAACACCGATATGCTGCTGCTCACCACGCGCCTGCGACTCGATGCGGACGGACGCCCGCACATTCCGGGCGGCATCGGTGTGTGGCGCGATCTGTTCATCTCGCACCCGAAAGGCAGCAAGTACGATCAGCGGCTCACCAAAGCCGCGCCCGGCTGGAAGGCGCCCGACGATGTTCTCGAAGCGCTGTTCGGACTTTGCCGCAAGAGCGTCGAAAACGAGCCGCTGAAAATCTTCATGGCGCTGAGCGACGTGGACCGCCATCGCACAACGCCGCTCGATCCCGAAACCGCGGCGCTGTTGGCGCGCAACTGGCACGAGTTCGGCGCGCAATATCCGATTCTCGCGGAAGCGCATGAAATTTCGAACACCAACATCGCCGCGTTCATCGACATGATGTCGGAGCTCAACGGCATCCATGACGGCGGCACGCGCGCCGATGCGGCGGGGACAGCGCAGTCACTGATCGGGCTGTGGCAGATTTTCTATCGCCAGGGCTCCATTCCATCGGCAGACGCCAACGCCGTTTTCGCAAAACTGGTCGACGCGTGCAAAACCATGCGCACCGAGCGCGAAATTTTCGACGGCGGCCGCACCGGCGTGAACATTCTCCTCGCCGCAACGGGCGCGCCCGCGAGCGTTTCTCCGCAAGACCGCATGGTCGACCTGCTGGCCGGCACGCTCCAAACCACCGATTCGGAATCGCATAACCGGCTGGTGGAAGACATGATCCGTATCTTCGAGTCGCAACGGCTGATTTCGCTGAAGACGCTGTTCGACTTGAACGATCAACTGGAAGCGCTCGCGCACGGCGCCAAGCCCGACATGAAGTTGATCGACAAAACCGCCGCGCGTATTTCGGAAATCCAGCTTCCGCGCAACTCGCTCAGCGGAGTGGAAAGGAACTCGCTCGCGTTCGGCTACTGGCCTGAGAAGCACATCGAAGCACAGCGCAAGTTGAACCTGAAAGCACTGGTCGACAAAGCCGCCCACGATCCGAAGAAGGTGCCTGACGTAAGCGCGATGCTGGCGCCGTTCCTGCGCGATACACTGGTCGGCCTCAACTACGTGCACTACGCTCCGCCGGGTGCGCAGATTCTGCTTACGAACCCGCTGTTTGTGCGCAGCCACGACTTCATCGGCATGCAGGGCTCCAGCCAGACCTGGAAAGCTACGGAAGTGATGGGAACCGGCTGGCCTACCAGCGGCGGCGGCAAACTGGTCGGCTCGCTGGTGAGCGTCCCTTACGCGCTGGCCGAGGCGGAGCAGAATTTCCTGATCCCCTCGCGCGAGCAGGCTCTCATTTGGGGCGACCTCGTTCCGCAAATGCTCGTCACCGCTACCGTGCCGCGCTGGTGGCAGGTCAGTCCGGCGCAGTTGCACTGGGTCGGATTGCACATGGATTATGCGGAAAATCTGATGGCCGAAGCCGCGCTGAACCCGTCGCGGCGTGAGGGCGTGCTGGCCGCTTTGGGCAATCATGCGCCGCCGGCGCGCGTGGCGCGTGTATCGTCGCTGCTTGCCGCCGAGCATGTGCGCTCCGCGATCGATGACATGACTCCCGCCGAAATGTTCTGGATCGCCGCCGATCAGGCGCGCGACGCCGCCGATCCGCTGGCGCGCGAGATTCGCGCCGAAGCCGCCGCCGATCCGTCGCATCTGAACTACGCCGCCATCTCGCGGCGCTTCGGCACGCCCAAGCCGACCCTCGCGAATTCGTATTCACCGCAGTTGCTCAACCTGCGCACCTTCCCGACGTTGATGGGCTACTCCAGCCGTATCCTGGCCGAGAGCTGGGAGTCCAACCTGCTGTATTACGCGGCGCTCGCGGACGAGACTCACACGCCGCCCTCGCAGTTGAACGTGCTGGTGCCGGCCTGGACGCGCTCCACGGTCGAGCGCATCTTCGCAACGCACCTGGAGGACTGGCCGGCCTTGCTACGCTCCTTGCGCACGGTCGGCGACGAGGTGCGGCGCAAGAGCACGGCGGCAGCGGGCGCTCCGGTGGCGGGAGGTTTCTAGGGTTACATGCAGGGGAAAAAAGCGTCAAGGAACCATATGAAGGCGATCGCATATCTTACGACGGCCGTAGTGTGCGCGGGGGCATTTTGGGTGTACGCGCAAGAGCGCCCCACTTTTCGCGTCAAGGTCGACATGGTGGTGCTCAGCTTCACCGTGACGGACAACAAGGGCCGCTACGTGAACGGGCTGAAGCACTCGGATTTTAAAATTACCGAGGATGGCATTCCGCAGAAGATCAATACGTTCGGGGAAGGGAACAAGCCGCCGGTGCAGGTGCTGGCGGACGGCAGCACGCGGCCGCTCGCGGCCCCCGCAGACGCCGGGATTGACGTGCGCACGGATTCCTTCGTCGGCACCAACGTGTTCGTGTTGTTCGATACCAGCAACTACATGTACCGCGGGTTCGTGTACGCGTCCGACGCTATCGCCGATTTCGTGCGCGGGCTCGACCGTGCCGATTCCGTCGCGGTATATACGTTCAGCCGCAATTTGTCGCGTGTGTCATCGCTGGAGCACGACCGCAATCAAGCGATCTTCGGGTTGCGTAAAGCCGTGGCCGGCGACGATGCCGCGCTGTACAACTGCCTTCTGCTCACGCTGCGCGACGCGTCGAAGATACCGGGGCGTAAGGTAGTGATCGTGTTCTCTAACG
>JAICMB010000261.1 GCA_025929455.1 Bryobacteraceae bacterium
CTGGACCGCGACTATGTGCGGCACCTGGCGTCTACGATGACCGCGTCCCTGACTGGTCTCAATGTGGTGCTCGATTGCGCGAATGGCTCCGCCAGCGAACTCGCTCCCGACCTGTTCAGCGGCTTGCGTGCGAACGTGCGCGCGATCCATAACGCGCCGAACGGGTCCAACATCAACCGCGACTGCGGCTCGCTACATCTCGAAAGCCTGCGTTCGGCAGTGTTGCAGACTAATGCCGACGTTGGTGTCGCGTTTGACGGCGATGCGGACCGCGCGCTGTTCATTTCGCGGTCAGGCAAAATGGTGGATGGTGATGCGGTGCTGCTCATGACCGCCCGGCACCTGCAGAAAGAAGGCCGCCTTGCGGAGGCGGATGGACGCGAGGCCGTGGTTGCGACCGTGATGTCCAACCTCGGCCTGGAGCGCGCGCTGAAGGCGCTCGATATTGAGCTGGTTCGCACGCCGGTGGGCGACAAATACGTGCTCGAAGAGATGCTGCGGCGCGGCGCGCGGCTCGGCGGCGAACAGTCCGGCCACATCATCTTTCGCGATTACGCCACGACGGGAGACGGCATGCTGACCGCTCTACGCGTGATTGAGATCATGTCGCTCACGAGCACGCCGCTCGACGAGCTGGCCGGCGCCATCGAAGTGTATCCCCAGGCGCTGGTGAACGTGCGCGTGAAGCAGCGCAGGCCGCTTGAAGAACTGGCGGCCGTGCAGCGCGAAATTCGCTCCGCGGAATCCGATTTCGGCGACCGCGGCCGCGTTCTGGTGCGCTTTTCCGGGACCGAGCCGCTTGCCCGCGTGATGGTGGAGGGCGAGGACCGCGCCAAGGTGGACGCGTGGTCGGAACGCATCGCGGGCGCACTGCGCAGCGAATTGGGCTCGTAAACAATCTCCTCGGCGCCTCTTGACGGCTTCGCGTATTTCGACTATTGTAGAAATACGGAAGCAACCAT
Organism: Bryobacteraceae bacterium; assembly: GCA_025929455.1. The sequence continues at coordinate 963 of JAICMB010000261.1, forward strand.
GGCGAGCAATCGCAAAGCAGATCTCGAACAATATGCCGCGATGCTGAGCGCCATGGGAGCACCGCCGCGGCTCCGCATCGTGCGCTTGCTGCTGTCGGCACACCCGGACGGCCTGGTGGTCGGAGAAATTGCCGCCGAGTTGGAGATCTCCGGTTCCACGTTGTCGCACCACCTCGAAAAACTAAAGGCCGTGCGGCTGGTGCAGGTGCGGCGCGAGAGCACGTTTTTGCGCTATATCGCGAACACCGAAGCTCTGACCCACCTGCTCGGGTTTCTATATGCCGAATGTTGCACCCGCAGCAGCGCGATCAGCCCGCGCGCGATCGTCCGCATCGAAGACCTGAGAACGAAAGGATAAACTCATGAGCACCGCAAGTGTGAAAGAAACCGTACGCGAGAAGTATGGCGAAGCCGCGCGCCGCGCCGCCGCCGGCGGAGGGAGTTGCTGCTGTGGCGCGAGTCCGCTCGAGAACGGCGCGTGCGATCCCATTACGGCCGATCTCTACAACGCGAAACAAAGCGGAGAAGTGCCGGATGCGGCGCTGCGCGCATCGCTCGGGTGTGGCAACCCCACCGCGCTCGCGTCTTTGCAGCCGGGCGAAACGGTGCTCGACCTCGGGTCCGGAGGCGGCATCGACGTGCTGCTTTCCGCGCGGCGCGTGAGCCCCGGCGGCAAGGCATACGGGCTCGATATGACGGACGATATGCTCGCGCTCGCCCGCGAAAATCAGGCCAAGGCCGGCGTTACGAACGTCGAATTTCTGAAAGGCGAGATCGAAAATATTCCGTTGCCGGATAACTCCGTCGACGTAGTCATCTCGAACTGCGTGATCAATCTCTCAGCCGATAAAGATCGCGTGCTGCGCGAGGCGTTTCGCGTGCTTAAGCCCGGTGGACGTTTCGCGGTTTCGGACGTTGTGGTACACGGCGAGGTGCCCAGCGAAGTTCGTAAGAGCGTCGAGCTATGGATCGGTTGCATCGCGGGCGCGCTGCAAGACTCTGAATACGAAAGTAAGCTCGCCGCCGCTGGTTTTGAAAACATCGGCATCGAGCCAACCCGCGTGTACGACATCGAGGACGCGCGCCAGTTTCTGAACGGGCAGGGAATTGACGTCGATCGCATTGCGCCGCAGGTCGCGGACAAGTTCCGCAGCGCGTTTGTGCGTGCCGTGAAGCCGCGCGGGTGCTGCGGGCCGGGCTGCTGCACTTAATCCGTGAACCGGTAGCCGAGCCCGCGCACGGTCACGATATGTTGCGGGTGTTTGGAGTTCGGCTCCAGTTTCTGACGCAGCCAGGTTACGTGCACGTCGACGGTGCGCGTAGCCGGCAGGGCTTCGTAGCCCCACACCTCGCGCAACAACTGGTCGCGAGTGACAAGCGTGCCGCGGTGCTCGATCAAGTATCGCAACAGGTGAAACTCGCGAGCGGACAGCGTTACGGGCTGGCCTTCGCGAAATACTTCCGCGCTCTTGAGATTCACGCTGATGTCGCCGAAGCGGTAGACTTCGGGCGAGACCGGCGGCGCCTGCCATTCGCTGCGCCGCAACAGTGCTCCAATGCGAGCCAGCAATTCGGGCATTTCGAACGGCTTTACAACGTAGTCGTCCGCGCCGATCTGCAGGCCGACCACTTTGTCGACCACCTGTCCACGCGCGGTCAACATGAGAACCGGCGTGTCAACGCGCTCTCTACGCAACAGACGGCAGACCTCCAGTCCGCTCATAGCGGGAAGCATGAGATCGAGCAAAATAAGGTCGAAGGCGCCGCGTCGTGCGCATTCATATCCGGAGTTGCCGTCCGTTCGCGATTGCACTTCGAAGCCCTCGCTCTCCAGGCGATCGGAGAGCGTCATGACGAGCCCCGGTTCGTCTTCAATCACCAGAATGCGCCGTGCTTGATTGGACATGCTGTTTAGTAGCGATAGGTAGCGAGGTGTCGCGAACAGGCTGTTCGGAGGCGGCGGGCAGACGCACCGTAACGGTGGTGCCGCGTCCCGCCGCACTGTCGATCGTAATGCGGCCGCCGTACGCTTCGACGATGCGGCGCGATAAGGTGAGGCCGATGCCGAAACCGTGTATTTGGCGCTCGCGGCTCTCGCGTCCGCGATAGAACGGGTCAAATATGTGGCGCAGTTCCGCGCGTTCCATGCCGCGGCCGCGGTCACGTATAGAAATTTCGACGACGCCCCCGGTGGCATGCGCGTGGACCATGGCGATGCCGCCGTCACGGCCGTGCACGATCGCGTTTTCGAGGATGTTCCGCAGGGCGGATGCGAGCGCGGCGCTCTCGGCGCGCACCAGCGGCAGTCCCGATTCGATCTCGCGATCGATCGCAACCCCCGCTGCTAAAGCATCCGGCGCACATGCCTGCACGGCTAGCTCGATCGTTTCATCTACGCTCACCGGAACTGCATGAGCGCTCGTGTATGCCGCGTCGCGCCGCGCGAACCTTAAAATTTGTTCGACCATATTTGCCAACCGCCGCGCCTCAGCGCGCAGCACCGTGCCGTATCGGCGGACACGGGCCGGGTCGTTTACCACACCGTCAGCGAGGTTCTCGGCGCTCGAAGAAATGACAGCGAGCGGCGTCCGCAATTCATGCGAGACGCCCGCGACGAACTCCAGCTGCATGGTGCCGTACCGCTGCGCCGCGCGGATCGCGGCCAGCAGCGCTGCGATGCACAGGGCCATGATGAACAGAAGCATGCCGCTGGTTGCGAGATTGCGCTCACGGGTTTTCGCGATGGCGGCTTCGAGCGAGCCCGCACGATGTTTCACGAGCACTCGCCAGGTGTTGCTCTGCGCTTCACGGGGGCGCGGCCCTGGCCGGCGCGCGAATCCGACCGGCAAGATATCCACTTGGGCATCGGGCGTGCCCGAGAATGCGGCGGAAGTGCCAGGCTCCGAGGCGAACAGCACGCGGTGAGTGCCGGTGTCGATGGCCTGTACCGCGAACTCCGACGCATCGCCTCCGAGCGGACTGCGCGCGATCAATCGCGGTAGTAACGTATGCGCGAGGTAGGCGGTGTTGAGGCGTACGATAATGAAGTCACGAAACGGAGAAAAGAGCCGGCGGCGGAAGCGCATCGAGCGCGGCGATAGCGGCGGCCCGAAGCGGTCGCGCGGCAATGACTCCGCGCGCCGCGGCAGGTGTAAGGGCAGGATCACGAGGTCGACGGGGCGGATGAAGGCGCGCGGTTCCCAGGCGGGCTCTCCGGGGCCTGCGCGTGCGCGGGTGCGCAGCGGTTCCACATCGCTGGGCCACGCGGCGGCGGCGAAGGCCTGTGCCGCTGTGTCCCACTTCATGAGGTCGGGCGTCTCGTCCATGCGCGTGACGTAGATCTCCGAAATCGCGGCTGCCGTTGCCGTCCAATGCGGCAGTTGCTCGACACGTTCGGCGAGGGCGTCCACATCCGGCAAGGAACTGCGGCCGCTGATCGGAAGCAGCCGTACGGTGCGCGTGATCGTTTCGTCGAAACCTTCTTGCAGTCCGGCGACGGCGGCCCGGATTCGCGCTTGCGAGCGGTCCCGTTCGGCGTCGCTGATGGCTGAGATCCAGGTGTACTGACGCCACGCGAGCACACCCACGCACACGAGTGCCGCGGCTGCGAGCGCCGGATATAGACGGGGATGGGCTGCGAGACGCGGCCACATATTCTCTATTCTGGCAGGTGCTCCGGCCCCGGCGCGCTAAATGCGCGCAAGCGGCGTGTTAAAAGCGTTAAGCGGATTTTGCGGGGAATTAATCAACTTTGGACCGGTGCTCGCGTTTAATAAGTTATGAGCGCGCGAACGCGGCAGCCGCGTACACGCCGCGCCATACCGACCGAAAGGACAAATATGAAATCGAAGTGGATTGTCGCGCTGTTCGTTGCAGGCGCGATGCTGTCACAAGCGCAGGGCCCGTTGGGAGGCCGCGCGGGCAGATTTGCATTCGGGGCTGCCTCCGGCGCGCCTGGCGGACAGCGGTCGCTTAACGCGCTGAAGACGTATCTCAACCTGAGCGACGCACAAGTCCAGCAGCTACAGCAAGTTCCGCTACAGAACCGCACCGCGCCGAGCAGAGTGCTGCAGCAACTGCGACCGAAGCAGCAGGCGGAGGACACACTGCTGGCGTCATCGGCGCCCGATCTCACCGCCGTGGGCAACGCGTATTTGGCTGTCGAGAACCTGCGGCAACAGATGAAGCAGTCGCGCGACGGGGCGCATCAAAGCGCGCTGGCGGTGTTGACCGCCGCGCAGCAGGCGCAATTGCAGGCGCTGAGCGACGCGGAGAAGCTGCTGCCCGCAATTGGGCAGGCAAGCGCCCTGGGGCTCTTAACGCCTCCTGCCGGCGGCCCAGGCATGCGCGGACCCGGTATGATGTACCGTCGCGGCGCACGCCGCTGATCCGATTCGTGCGTCGGTTAGAATGGTGAGCAGGCCACGCGCTGTGGCCTGCGTTCACCAAAGCGGGAGTAACTCAATGGTAGAGTCACAGCCTTCCAAGCTGTTGGTTGCGGGTTCGATTCCCGTCTCCCGCTCCATCTTGTCAACAAATTAACGCGCCTCC
>JAICMB010000812.1 GCA_025929455.1 Bryobacteraceae bacterium
CACGGTGTGCAGCGATTTCTTCCGCAGCACTTCGGCGACGATCTCCGCCTCCGGGCGCGTAGTCGCGGCCACCTGCCAATACTGGCCGGGCGGGGGTTGATCGATCGGGCGCGCGACATCGGAATCGCTCGCATCATCGATCTTCTTCGCAGTGGCCGCTGGCGGCGCGGATGTCGCAGCGCTCTGCTCCGTATCGTTCGCCGCCTCGGGTGGTTGCGAGGAGGATTGCGAAGCGGCCTGCGTGGCCGGTTGCGCCGTGTTGTCTTGCGGCGTTGCTGTAGCGGAGCGCGGCGGGCCGTCTACAACGATCGGCGGCTTGGTCTTGCTCGCGTCCGCCAAAATCGGCGTCGAGTTGCGGCCCACGATGTATCCCATCGAAAAGAACACACCCAGCAGAATTACGACCAGCATGAACACGCTGATCAACTGCCTATTGCCCAGAACTAATTCAAAATCCCCGTCGTCATTAACGGCCAAGCTGAAACCTCATCTGGTGAGCTGTAAAGACGAGAATAACACCCGCACGCGCGCCATTACGTAAGAATCGTGAAGGCCGATGCCTCGCGCAATCCGGTCGCGGTTACGCCGTCGGCGACTACTTCTACCATGCGGTTCGCCGGGCGCGGCGCCGACAATTCAACACGCACGAAATTGCCGCTGAGCGCCGTCCCGTTTTCGAGCGTCACCACCTGCAACGGACGGCCCAGCAGACTTTCGCGGAACGCTAAATTCTTCGCGGCTGCCAACTCCCGCAACACGCGATTGCGTTCCTTGCGAACCGGCATCGGTACCTGCTGCTCGCTCGCGGCCGCGGGCGTACCCGGCCGTTCCGAATACGTGAACACGTGTAGATACGTGAACGGCAGGCCCGCGATGAACGCGCGGCTCTCTTCAAATTCGGCGTCGCTCTCTCCCGGGAACCCTACCATCACGTCCGCTCCGACCGCCGCGTCCGGCATGAGCGCGCGCGCTTTCCGGATGCGATCCTCATAGTGCCGCGGCCGATATTTGCGGTGCATGCGCCGTAGCACCGTGTCTGAGCCCGACTGCAGCGGCGCGTGCACGTGGCGCGCAATGCGCGGCGATGCGGCCATCAACTCCAGCAGGTCGTCGCTGAAGTCCATCGGTTCCACCGAGCTGAGACGCAGCCGCTCGACATCGGTCTCGGCCAGCAGCCGCCGCACCAGATCCGCGAGCCGCATCGTGCTCCCCGCCTCGCGGCCCCAGCGGCCCAGATTGATCCCGCTCAGCACCACCTCGCGGTAACGCGTCCCGAGATGCCGCACTTGCGCGATCACCTGTTCGGCAGGCGCGCTGCGGCTGCGCCCGCGCACGAACGGAATAATGCAGAACGAGCAGCGATTATTGCACCCGTCCTGAATTTTCAGATTGGGGCGTGTGCGGTCGCCCGCGGCATCTTCCACCGGCGCGGAAAGAAACTCGTGTTGAGCGAAAATGTCGCCGACGTGAATTTGGCCGTGGTATGGGGTGCCGCCTTCGATCGAAACAATATCCGCGATCTGTGTTTTATGAGAATTGCCGACAATCCAACTCACGCCCGCCATGCCCGCCAGATCTTCCGGGGCGCGCTGCGCGTAGCAGCCCGTTACGAGAATGCGCGCGTCGGGATGCTCGCGGTGGGCGCGGCGAATGGCCTGCCGCACGTCCTCGTCG
>JAICMB010000643.1 GCA_025929455.1 Bryobacteraceae bacterium
CGCCGGACGCATTTCGCGCTCACTCAACAACAGGTGCTTCTGCAGTGCGGCGTCCCACTTCGCCAGATCGGAAATGTTCGAATACACGCCGCCGTCGCCCAGCGTGGCCGAAGTCGAGCTTTGATCCGCTTCGGTGAATGTACTGCCCCCGCCCGTGCCGATGAATGTACCGTCCCTGAGCGTGTGACCGTAAGCGCGGTTCGGCACGACGTTCTTGCCGGCGATGTAGCAAAGAGTATTTGTCATGCGCAGAGGCGCAAAGATGCGGTCGTGCAGAAACTCATCGAAGGGCTCGCCCGACGCTTTCGCGACGATTAAGCCCAGCAGTACGTACGCGGAATTGCTGTATGCCCAGCTTGTGCCGGCAGCGAACTTGGGATGGCCGCGCCCCAGCAAACGCAGCACGTCCGCATCGTGAATCTGGCGCGTGGGCGTCCACTCCGGTCCCATCAGGTCTTCGTAGTCCGGGAGCCCGGAGGTGTGCGTAAGCAGATGGCGCACCGTAATGACGCGGCCGTAGTCCGGGAATTCGGGGAACACCGCCGTGAGCGGCTCGTCATAGCGCAGCTTTCCATCGTGTACCAGCAGCATCACGGCCATAGCTGTGAACTGTTTCGTGAAAGAGGCGAGGCGAAAATCGGTGTGCACGTCGATGGGCGCGCGCGTGCGGAGTTCGCGCACGCCATAGCCTTTTTCGAAGGCGGTGCGTCCGCCCTTGCGCACGAGCACTGCCATGCCGGGCGTGGCGGGGCCGGCGAGCGGGGCGAAGATGGCGTCAATACTACGCGTGTCGCCCGCCGCGATGGCGAGCGCAGCAGCGAGCACCACGGCAATGGCGAATAGATACTTCAATTCCCCTCCAACTTACTGAGTTTAGACGTGCCGCGGCGCGCGTACCAGGAATTCCGGTTCGAAATTACCGTCTCGCGGGTATGGGCTTGCGGCGGCGCTTCGGGCTACGCTGGTTTGCGAAAACTTCCGTGCACGCCAATAAACGTTCGATTGTCCGAAGCGCGGGCGTCTTGATTTTCGTAAGCGCCGCTGTCACCGGTTGCCGTACGGCCACCAAAGTGGAGGCCAGCGCCACCGACCCCGCGCCCGTTACGTCCGTCGCGGTTGCGAAAGCCGCGCGGCAAAACCTCGCGCGCAATCTCGTGCTGACCGCCGAATTTGAGCCCTTTCAGGAAGTGGACGTCATGGCCAAGGTGGCCGGCTACGTCAAGAACATCTATGTCGACGTAGGCGACCGCGTGCAGCAGGGTCAACTGCTCGCCGTGCTCGAAGTGCCGGAAATGAAAGACGACGTCACGAAAGCTCAGGCATCGGTCGAGCAGAGCCAGGCGGAAGTGGCGCGTGCGCAGGACGAGATTCGGCGCGCGGAATCGTCGCACCACACCTCGCATTTGAACTACGAGCGGCTCGCCGGCGTGAACAAGGACCGGCCGGGTCTTGTCGCGCAGCAGGAAATCGATGATGCGCAGGGTAAAGACCTGGTCGCCGAGGCGCAGATTGCGGCGGCGAAATCCGAACTCGCGGCCGCGCAGCAGCGCGTGGCAGTGAGTCGCGCGGAGTTGCAGCGGTGGAACACCTTGACGGATTACACGCGCGTGACGGCGCCGTTCACGGGCGTAGTGACGAAACGCTACGCCGACACCGGGTCCATGATTCAGGCCGGCACCGCCTCGCAAACGCAGGCCATGCCGCTGGTGCGGCTGTCCGAAAACCGTTTGCTGCGGCTGGTGCTGCCGGTGCCGGAATCGGCGGTGCCGCGCGTGCGCGTCGGAGAGAACGTTGAAGTGCAGGTGCCGACGCTGAACCGGTCCTTCCCCGGGAAGGTCGCGCGCTTCGCCGATAAAATTGCGCTCGCCACGCGCACCATGGAGACCGAAGTCGACGTGCCGAACCCCAGCCGCGTGCTGATACCGGGCATGTATGCGAAGGTGGCGCTAACCACGGAGCAGCGCGACAACACTCTGACGGTTCCGGTGACCGCCGTGGATTTGCAAACCGGCGATACTTCCGCGGCGGACCACGCGGCCAGCGTAATGGTCGTCAATTCACAACGCGAAATCGAAGTGCGGCATGTGACGGTCGGCATGGAAACCGCCAACGACGTCGAGGTAACGGCAGGGCTGCGGCCCGGCGAACTGGTCGTGATCGGAAATCGCGCGCGACGGCTAAGCGGCGAGCGCGTCAACCCTAAACTCACCGCCATCGAGGCTTTGAAGGGGAACTGATCGATGTCCCGCTTTGCGATCAAGAGCCCTTACTTCATCGTCGTGGTCTGCCTCATCATCGCGGTAGTCGGTATGAGTAGCATGATGCGCATGCCCGTGGACATGTTCCCGTCTATGAACATTCCGATGGTGGTGGTGGCGACGTTTTATTCCGGCATGCCGCCGGAGCAGATCGAAACCGATATCACGAGCCGCTTCGAGCGCTTCTTCACGATGGGCAGCGGCATCGAGCATATCGAGTCGCGCTCGCTGCCGGGCGTGAGCATCATCAAGGTATTTTTCCAGCCCGGAACGAACTCCGACTCCGCCGTCGCGACGATTTCGAATCTTGCGATGGCGCAGTTGCGCCGCCTGCCGCCCGGCACGCTGCCGCCGGTGGTGCTGAAGTTCGACGCCTC
>JAICMB010000727.1 GCA_025929455.1 Bryobacteraceae bacterium
AAGTACGGCGTTGCCCAGGCCGCCGCCTGCGAGCAGAACCGTTTCGCTCGGCGGCGTTTCGGTTGGCGTTCCAGTCGGTCCCATGAGGATGACGGGCTCGCCGGGTTTGAGCAGCGCACAGAGGCTGGAAGAGCCGCCCATTTCGAGCACAATCGTCGATAGCAGGCCGTGCTCGCGGTCCACCGAAGCGCCCGTGAGCGCGAGTCCCTCCATCGCGAGGGTGGTGCCTTTTGCACGCGGCGCGAGTGTCTCGTAATTCTGCAGCCGGTAGAACTGGCCGGGTTGAAACGCGCGAGCGGCCATCGGAGCCCGCACCAGAACTTCGACGATCGTCGGAGTCAGCCGGATCACGTCGTGCACGGTGGCGCGCAGTTCATCGTTGAGGCGATCGAGTAACGCCTGCGGGCGCGGTCCCTCCACAGCGCGGCGCGCCAGCGTACGAGAGATCACCGGATATCCCTGTTTCGCGCTCGCCATCGCTTTCACTACGTTGCCGCTGAAAGATGGATGCAGATCACCGAAAAAGCTGAGCGCGCGGCCATCCTCGCGCAGCGACATGAGCACGTACGCGGCGTCGGGCTTGGCGAGGCGCTGCGGCTTAACCGGGTGGCCTTCTTCATCGACGGCCTGGAAGTACTTGCCGTCGAGGAAAACGTTGGTGGTGTCTTCGCGCGCGAGCACTGTGTTGGGCTGGGTGCCCGCCGCGACGAGGATCGAACGGGCGGGCAGCAGAACCGGCTCCCCGGGCGTAATTTTGCCGGTGGCTTCGTCCCAGCCATGCCGGATCGCACGCAACGCCGTGGCGTGGCCATACACGTCTACTTCGACAGCATCGGGCGTGAGCAACTCGGCAAACCGGACGCCTTCTTCAAGCGCCTTGGCGACCTCTTCGTGATTCAGCGTGTAGCTCGGCGAATCGATCAACCGCCGCCGGTATGCGATCGTAACCCCGCCCCAGGAATTGAGCAGCGTCGCAAAGTTGGGCGTCCGACCCTCAATTGCCGCCGCGGCGCGTTCTGCGCGAATGGCTCGCGCGTGCGCGATGAACTCCGTCGCGGTCTCGGTCTCTTCAGCGGTCCAGTTGGCGCGGACTGCCGCTTCGCCTTTTTCCGCCAGCAGCGTTTCGTAGCGGCGCAGGAACTTTTCGACCTGCACGGGATAATACGCGAGCGATTCCGTCGCCGTGTCGATCGCGGTGAGGCCGCCGCCGATGACGGCCACCGGCATGCGGATCTGGAGGTTCGCAATCGAATCCATCTTGGCCGCGCCGGTGAGTTGCAGCGCCATGAGGAAATCGGATGCCTGCCGCACCCCGCGCGCGAGGCCGTTGCGCATGGATATGACGGTCGGCCGGCCCGCTCCCGCGCACAGCGCGACGTGATCGAAGCCGAGTGCGAAGGCGTCGTCCACCGTCAATGTGCCGCCGAAACGGACGCCTCCGAACATCGCGAATTGCGAGCGGCGCTCCAGCACCAGCCGCACCAGCTTCAGGAAATTTTTGTTCCAGCGGACTGTAATGCCGTACTCGGCCACACCGCCGAAGCCCGCCATCACGCGGTCGTCCAATGATTCGTATAGCTCATTCACGTCGCGAATAGGACGGAACGGCACGCGCTTGCCCGTGGCATCGACGCCGGAAATGTCCGGCGGCAGCGGCTCGATTTTCAACCCGTCGACCGCGGCGACCGTATGGCCGTCGTTCATCAGGTGATGCGATAGCGTGAAGCCCGCGGGTCCCAGTCCTGCCACCAGCACTTTGTATCCGCTTTCCGGCCTGGGAACGGGGCGTTCCAGGTTCAGCGGGTTCCAGCGCGTCAGCAGACTGTAAATCTCAAAGCCCCACGGCAGGTCCAAAACATCTTTGAGCGTGCGCGTTTCTATCTGCGGAATGTCTACCGGTTCCTGCTTCTGGAAAACGCAGGCCTTCATACAGTCGTTGCAGATGCGGTGGCCGGTGGCCGCGCACATGGGGTTGTCTACGGTCGTGATCGCGAGACCGCTTACGCTATAGCCGCGCTGTTTCAGCAGGTTCAGCTCAGATATTTTCTCTTCGAGCGGGCAGCCCGCCAGCGTTACGCCGAATGCGCTCGCCTTGAAACGGCCGTCCTTCTCGTGCAGACCGGTGGAGCAGCTATCTTTGCCCTGGTTGTGGCACTTGATGCAGTAGTGCGCCTGGTCGAGGACATGCTCCAGGTCCATACCCTC
>JAICMB010000682.1 GCA_025929455.1 Bryobacteraceae bacterium
GCGCTTCTGGCACGCTCGGGGGTGTTGGCCTGGAACGCCCCGGCGCTCCGCGCCTCGCGATGACACCCATCCCCTCGTGACATCGCGCGCCGCCGCGAGGCGGCGTGGCGATCCAGGCCCACGCACTGCGCGTTTGCCTTCGGAACCGGACGATCGAGACAATCTATGGACGGCTTGCCGCCGCTGTTACCATACGAAAGTAGCCGGGAATATGCCATGACTGCGAGAGTTCGTATCGTGCCGCTGCCTCCCTTGCACCGAACCGCTCGATATCTTGGAATCCACATCGCACCAGGGCAGCTTCCATATCGTCGAAGGAAAAGAAACTGAGCCATGGTTCACCCACGGCGGCAGTGCCTTCAGCGATGCGCTTGATGACAGCGCCATCTTCAGGTGGAAGCGTTTCCGGTGGAGCGATGAACTCGATCGCGAGCGCATTTTTGACGCTGAGTCGGCCGACCTGACAAAACAAATCCAGATTTGCTTCCGGCATCAGGTATTGGGTTACGCCAAGGCACGAAAAGAACGTGGCGCGCGACGTGTCCAGCCCGGCCTCAATCAATCCTTCGGTCAATGTCTTACGTTCGAAGTCAATCGGTACATAGGTGAGACGGCCCGGAACCGTCAATCGTAGCTGCTCGATCCGATTACGCTTCCAGCGCTGACTCGCGGGGTGATCGACTTCGTAAACATCGATATCCCTGACAATCTCCGGGTGGCGAAGGGCAAAGGAATCCAGACCCGCGCCGAGGATCACATACTGGCTGGTGCCTTCTTCGATGGCCGAGTGAAGTCGATCTTCGGTATAGCGATGTCGCAAAGCGAAGGAAAACGGCGTGTTACGATTTGCCGCCCTGGGATTGTCGCTAACCCAGCCCAGCATGTCTTCATCGGTATCAAATCCGGCAAGCCCGCGCGCGAAGGTGTCCCTGAATATCTTTGGTTCAGGGTCGCGAAGCAGATGCAGCGCCCTCCAGACAGCCACATTGCGAGCGGTTTGACTCGGCGGACGTTCCGGCATCGGTGTTAATCCTCCGGACGGACGTGGGTTACCTACCTCGCAGACATGGTTTTAGACGTCAAGAAAACACACAAATAATGGCGCGAACCCGCTGCGACTCGCCCCTGGTCCCGGGCGGCCATACGGAAATCCCAAGCATCATTGGACGTGGCGCCGCTCGTGGCGTTTCGCGCCGGGATGCCCCCGGTCGGCTGCGTCCGTCCCCCCCGGTTACTCTCCCACGCTACGGATTCGAGCTCAGCGGGTGGTGCCCGCCGATCGTGACCGGCTTGTTCAGATTGACCTGGTTGGGCGTGGTCACGGCCGCCGTGCCGGCACCGGCCGCCGCACCGATCGCGGCTCCCGCTGCGGCACCGACTGGCCCGCCCACCGCGCCCACGACGGCTCCCGTGCCCGCCCCCGCCAGTGCCCCGCCCGTTGTCCGTTGGGGCTCGCGGGGCCCGCACGCCGCCAATAGCGAGAGCCCGGCCAAGGCCGCGACTGTCATGATGGGTCGGTTCATTGCATGATCCCTTCCGGCGCGACGGCGCCAACTGAAACGCTCGGCCGGGTAAACTGCTGGCGATTCGATCCGTTCGCGCTAGGAAAGTTCACCATCGCGTGCCGAACACGCGGTTTTGGGGAGCCGGGATGGAACCTGAGATCATCGCCTACTCACCGATTGCCTACCGTCCGCGCCTTGCCTGGCCCAACGGCGCGAGGGTCGCGATCTGGGTGGTGCCGAACATCGAGCACTACGAATACATTCCCGCCTTCGTGCGCACCCGCGACCCCTGGCCCCGGTCCCCGCACCCGGACGTGCTCGGCTACGCCATTCGCGACTGGGGCAACCGGGTCGGGCTGTGGCGGCTGTTCGACGTCACCGACGCGCTAGGCCTGCGCTGCACCGTCAGCCTCAGCCTGTCGGTCATCGAGCACTTCCCGCCGATCCTCGACGCGATGGTCGGGCGCGGCTGGGAGCTGATGTCGCACGGCATCTACAACACCCGCTATCACTGGGACTTCACCGAGGCCGAAGAGCGCGCGGCAATGCTGGAGTGCCAGGAGATCCACCAGCGCCTCGTCGGCCGGCCGCTGCGCGGCTGGTTCAGCCCGGCGATCACCAATACGCTGCGGACCTTCGATCTCGCCGCCGAGTGCGGCTACGACTACACGGCCGACCTCTACCATGACGATCAGCCCTTCCCGATCCGCACCCGCTCCGGCAAGCGGCTGCTGTCGATGCCCTACTCGGTCGACCTGAATGACGTGATCCTGAACCGCCGAGCGGGAGAGGCCGGCGATTTCGCCCGCATGCTGCGTGACGCGTTCGATACGCTGTACGAGGAAGGAGCGGAGCAGGGCCGCGTCCTTTGCGTGGCGCTGCATCCATTCTGGGTCGGCCAGCCGCATCGGATCCGCATCTTCCGCCGCGCGA
>JAICMB010000743.1 GCA_025929455.1 Bryobacteraceae bacterium
CGCAGCCTTGGCGATGCCCTCGGCGGCCGCGTCGAGATCTGCGCTCGCGGGCGCGGCCATTTCACGGAACTTGCGCGCGGCCGGCAGCACGCGATTGTCGATTGAGCCCACCGCGGCGTTATATGCCTCAACGGCCGAGCGCAGTTCCCGCCCCACCGCCGCAAAGTGCTCGTGCATTTTCAAAATGCGCGCGTACAGGTCGTTGCCGAGTTCGCCGATCTGTTTCGCTTCTTCCGCCAGCTTCTCCTGCCGCCAGCCGTATGCCACCGCCTTCAGTAGCGCGATCAGCGTGGTGGGTGTGCTGAGAATCACTTTGCGGTCGACGGAATATTCGAGCAGTTCCGGATCGTACTCCAGCGCCGCGCTGAAGAACGCCTCGCCGGGAAGGAACGCAACCACAAATTCCGGAGTGCCGTCGAGTTGGCTCCAGTACGCCTTCTCCGCGAGCTTAGTGACGTGAGTGCGGACCTGGCTGGCGTGCTGTTTGAGCTTCGCCCGCCGCGCGTCCGGCTCGTCGCACTCGTATGCCTCAAGATACGCCGCCAGCGGTGTTTTGGAATCGACCACCACGAAGCGCCCGCCCGGCAGATGCACGATCACGTCGGGACGCAGCCGTCCGTTGTTGAGCCCCTGCTGTTCGGTGAAGTCGCAGCGCTCGACCATTCCAGCCATTTCGACAACGCGCCGCAACTGCACCTCGCCCCAGCGGCCGCGCTGTGCCGGCGTGCGCAGTGCATTCACCAGACGCGCCGCCTCCCCACGAAGCTGCTGCTGCGCATCGATAAGATTGCGGACCTGTTCACGCAAACCTTCGTATGCGCCGATGCGATTCTTTTCCAGTTCGTCTATATGTGTGCCGACAAGTGTGAGCGATTCGCGAACGGGCCCAACCAGCTCGCCGAAATCGCGCTGAGCGGTCTGTGTATGCCGTTTAAACTCGTTTTCCGCGAGCGTCAAAAAAGCCTGGTTATTCGCCGCCAGCGCTTCCGCCGAAATCGCTTTGAACGCGTCTGATAGACGGCGCTCGGCATCTTCGAGCAGGCGCATCTTATCGGCGTGCGCGGCGCGCTCGCTCGCCAGAGTTGCGCGCAGCTCGACAGCCTGCTCGCGCGCGGCCGCATTTTCCGCGGTGAGCGCACGGCCGCGCCACGCAAACCAAACTGCGGCTGCAACTGCCGCGACGGCCACCAACAACAGCAACAACATTTCTTACAGGTTAACCGCGCCGCGCCACTTCACGGCAGCAGTGCGGGCTTGCTCAACCAGTGCCGCACAAATCCTTCCGCCTGCGTGAAGCCGCTGCTCTGGCCCCGAAAGCGCGTAAGCTCCACCTGGTGCGGGTACCACTTGTCCGGCGATTGCGAGGCGTGCGCGTAACACGCCGCGCGCCGCTGCGCTTCGACGGCCGTAATGTCCGCGTATTCGGCGGGCGTGAACATCGCGGTGTCGTCCGCCACCTCGTAATAGTAAAACGCCGCCTTCCGTCCGCCGCGTTCCCAGGCATCGAGCGCCAGCGTCGAAACGGCGCGATGGTCGCGATGATGATCGATGGGCCATTGCGTAAAGAGGATGTCTGGCTTTTCGGCTTCGATCAGCTTATAGAAGTCGTCGTAATGTGCGTTGTCTACTACGGCCTTGCCGTCGATCTGCGCGGCAAACATCGGCCGCGCCTTTAAAATCGCGCAGGCCTTTTTCGCTTCGGCCGTACGCACACGCCCGCAATCCGGACCCGCGCTCCCGCAATACCCTTCACCGCGGTTCAAGTAAACGATCGCCACATCATGACCAAGCGCGGTGTACCGCGCGATAGTTCCCGCACAGCCGCACTCCGGGTCACCCGGATGGCCGCCTGTCACGCATATCTTTAAACGCCGCTCGGGTGCGGCGACCAGCGGGACCGCCGCGGCCGCCGATGCCAGAAAGTTTCGCCTCGCGATCAGCACTGCCCCATGATCTTACAATTTCGCTATCTGGATGGAGCCGTTAGTGGTTGACAAGTCCACGTATCCGCCGCCCGAGCCCAGCGTTCCGTCCAGTTCATGCGGATCGCGCGAATCGGCCGGCCTGAGCCCGTCGAAATCCGAGCGAACGGACGAGTGCGAAGTATGGGCATGAACGCGCG
>JAICMB010000172.1 GCA_025929455.1 Bryobacteraceae bacterium
GGCGTCGGCGAGCAGCGGCTCCGCTCTACGGCTGTCGCCGCCCTGTTGTAGTGCAGCGCCCAGGCCGAAGCTTCCCATGACGCGGCGCGGATCGTCGGGCTCGAACGCACGTGATTGCTCGTACGCAAGCGTCAGAAGCTGTTTGGCAGTGATTACGTCGCCGCCGGCCAGCGCTGTCGCGCCCGCGTCGAAATTCGATTTCCAATCCGCAGCGGCGCAAACGGCGGCCGTCGCGCAACATAGGAGTACACGCCACCTCAGTACACGAGGAGACATTTCGAACCTCCGGTAATTTGTCGGTCAGGAATATGCCGGCGCATCGCAGCGGCCGCGTCGCGATGCGCAACTTCTGTCGTGGAAGACGAATTCCGCCGTCCTATGCTTACGTACGTTTGGAGGCGGTCTGCAGTTCTGACGAAGTTGAGCGTGGATGGTTAGTTTTTAGTGGAAGCCGTTACCATGGAAAGTACATGCTCGTTGTTATGCAGGAGGGGGCTCCCGAACCGCAGGTCCAGAAGGTGATCGACCGTCTGGTTGCGATGGGCTTCACGGTGCACCGCTCAACCGGCGTTCGCCACACAGTGCTGGGCGGCGTCGGTCCGATGGATCAATTCGAGCCCGCCGATTTCGAAGTGATGGAGGGCGTCAAAGAATGCCATCGCATTGTTTCGCCCTATAAGCTCGCGAGCCGCCACTTTCGCCCCAACGGAACAGTCGTCGACGTCAATGGCGTCCATATCGGCGGCGAAGCAGTGGTCATAATGGCGGGTCCATGCAGTGTTGAAAATCCGGACCAGATTGAACAGTCCGCCGAGATCGTCGCGCGCAACGGCGCTCGCATCATGCGCGGAGGCGCGTTCAAGCCACGCACCTCGCCGTGGAGCTTTCAAGGTCTCGGCGAAGATGGATTACGCATGCTGCGCGATGCCGCGGACCGTCACGACCTGCGCGTCATCAGCGAAGTGATGGACCGCACGCAGATTCCGATGCTCGCCGAGTATGCCGACATTCTTCAGGTCGGCGCGCGCAACATGCAGAACTTCAACCTACTGCGGCAACTCGGTGAAGTGCGCAAGCCCGTGCTGTTGAAGCGCGGCATATCGGCGACGATCGAAGAACTGCTGCTGAGCGCCGAATACGTGCTCTCCGGCGGAAACTACGACGTCATCCTGTGCGAGCGCGGTATCCGCACTTTTGAAACCCACACGCGCAACACCATGGACATCAGCGCCATCCCAGCCGTCAAGACTCTTTCGCATTTGCCGATGCTGGCCGATCCGTCGCACGGCACCGGGCGGCGCGACAAAGTGATGCCTATGGCGCGCGCTGCCATCGCTGCCGGCGCCGACGGATTACTTGTCGAAGTGCATCCCGATCCCGATCACGCGCTCAGCGACGGCGCACAGTCGCTTACGCCCGCGCAGTTCGCCGAAATGATGCAACAGGTCGCGGCCATTGCCGCCGCCGTAGGACGCGCGGTCTGATGATTCGCGAAGTCGCGGTGGTCGGAGTCGGACTCATCGGCGGCTCCTTCGCGCTGGCGTTACGCAAGGCCGGTTTCTCCGGGACCATTACGGGCGTCAGCTCCGAGACGACGCTGGCGCGAGCGGCGGCGCTCGGCATCGTCGATCGCAGCGCCACTCTTGAAAACGCCGCGCGCTCCGCCGACCTGATATACCTGGCGCAGCCCATCGGAGGAATCCTCGAATTATTACCGCGGCTCGCAGAAGTGTCCGCTCGTGGCGCGCTGATTACAGACGCGGGGAGCACGAAACGCGTTATCTTAGAAACTGCGTCCCGTTTTTTCGCGCCCGCACGCTTTATAGGTGGGCATCCCTTAGCCGGGAAGGAAAGCCGCGGAGTTGAGAACGCTGATCCGGATCTATTCCGGGGGAGGCCATATATCCTGACTCCTGGCGAGACAAGTGACCTGGACGGCCCGGCTGCGCGAGAATTTGCTTCCTGGTTATACAGGATCGGTGCTCGCGTACTTGTGATGAGCGCTTCCGAGCACGACCATGTCGTCGGATTCGTTTCGCATCTGCCTCAGCTTGCCGCGACGGCACTGGCCGCGTGCATCGGATTTGAGTTCCCGGCGCAGACGCCCCCATCCGGACCGGCTTTGCTGGACAGCACGCGCTTGGCCCTGAGTTCCTTTGACATTTGGGCCGATATTTTGAAAACAAATGGTAATACCATTACTTTCGCGCTCGACAAATACATCGATCAGCTTAGATTAGTACGGCAAATGATCGGCTCGGACGAGCTTGCGAAAGTGTTTCAGAACGGCGGCGCGTTTGCTCGAAGGCTGCGGGCGGGTGAGTCGGAAGAGCACTCCCTGTAACACTGTTTTTAACGTGCAAGTAACGGTCAGAGTGAGTGCAAACTCACATTTGCTTGGCGAATTAACGGACAGTTAGCATAAAATAGATAGGAACTTCTCACATGGAGCCTTCTTCACAAGTCTTCGCTTCTTTGATCCGGAATGAGGTACTTCCCCAAGCCGGTGTCTACAAACTCACTTCCACGCGGCGTTTCACCACCGTCTACGCGCAGGGCAGCCCTGCGGACGCCGTATTTTTTCTCGATTCCGGCTTGGTAAAAGTATTCAAACGGGGCGAGGAAGGCAAAGAAATCATTCTGCAGATTGTGACTCCGGGAGAGTTGTTCGGCGAGCAGGCCCTCGGCTCGGATCAAACTCGGTCCGCGGGCGCGGAGGTTTTGCAGGATGGGACGATTTACGCGATACCGCGGCAGTCGTTTGCTCATGCGTGCGATCAGAATTCGCTGATTTGGCGCCATGTGTCTGGCCTGCTCCTCGGTCGCAAACATGAACTCGAAAAGAAGATCGAGTTGCTTTGCATGCGCGATGTCGAGCACCGCATCCTGTACTACCTGGCCGAACTCGCGTCGGCGCTAGCGGGTGATAACAACGGGGTCGAACACTCGATTCCGATCTCACAGGGAGAGCTAGCGAGCCTCATCGGCGCGACGCGTGAAACCACGTCTACCACGCTCAACGTGCTCGCCCGGCGCGGTCTGCTGCGGCTGAACCGGCGGCAGTTGGTCATTAGTTCGATCGACAATCTGCGCGCGGCGGCGGACAACCGCAACATGCGCGCGGTCGCGTCGTAAGGAACGTGGGCTGGTTTGGCTGTCTTTGAAGCGGCCTGCTCCTCAACAAGAAAAACGCGGATTACCCGGCGCAGGCGGCGGAAAGCAGAGCGCCTGCGCCACCCCAAAATAGTCTTCCGGGCGTCCAACCTGCAGGTGGATTATGCCCGACCAAAAACCGAATACCGATCAGCGCGATAGCAAGCTGGATGCCGAAACGCGTCCTTATCCGTCCCAAGCCGAGGGCGACCTCGAAACAGTCGAAGAAGACCTGAAGGACAAGGCCGGCCCGCAAGAAGAAAGCCTGAGCCTTACCGCGGCTTCACCGAAACAAACAGCGACTGGCCGCCGCGGTTCAACAGCACCAACGCCGGCCGGTTCGCCGATTTCTCTAAGGCCGAGCGTAGATCGTTGGTGGATCGCACCGGTTGATGATTCACCTGCATGATGACATCGCCGGGCTGCATGCCTGCCTCCGCGGCCGGGCCGGTGGGATCGACTTGTCCGATCACGAGTCCCTGCAGGTTTGGATTGAGGCCGAGTTGCGATGCGATTTCAGGTGTCAGGGGCTGTACCGATATTCCAAGCTCGCCGCCTTGCGACCCTCCGCCTCCGTTCCCGCCCTGCTGGCTTCCGTTCTCGCTGAGCGCGCCCAACTTGGCTTTGACGTCCTGCTGGTTGCCGTTACGTACGATCGTGAGGGTCACTTCGGTGCCAGGCGCAGTCGACGATACTTGGTTCCGGAAGGTGTTTGAATCGTCCACCTTGTGGCCGTTCATGGCGACGATCACATCGCCCTGCTTGATGCCGGCTTTATCAGCGGCGCTGCCGGGTGCGACACTGCTGACCAGCACGCCACCTGTCTGTTTCAAACCGAGGCTCTGCGCCATTCCCGCGTCGATACCCTGAATCGTGACACCAAGCTGGCCGCGTGTCACGGAGCCCTTGCGCACGATCTGCTCCATGACGCTCTTGGCCATGTTCGAAGGAATCGCGAAGCCGATGCCGATGTTGCCGCCGGTCGTGGATAGGATCTCCGAGTTGATGCCGATCAACGCACCCGTGGTGTTCACGAGCGCGCCGCCGGAATTTCCCTGATTAATCGGCGCGTCGGTTTGCAGGAAATCCTGGAAGCTGCCGGAACTCAAGCCCGTGTGGCGGCCTTTCGCACTGATGATGCCTTCCGTAACGGTCTGCCCGATGCCGAGCGGATTGCCGATAGCGAGCACGACATCACCCACGCGCACCTTGTCCGAATCGCCCAGGTACAGCACCGGCAGGCCGCTGGTGTTCAGCTTTAGTACAGCGAGATCGCTCGGCGGATCGGATCCGACCAACGTCGCGCTGAAGGTGCGCTTGTCGGCGAGGTCAACCTTGATCTCCTGCGCGCCGTTGATGACGTGGTGATTGGTAAGAATGTAGCCGTCCTGCCGCACGATGACACCCGAGCCAAGCGCGCGCTCCACCTCCGTTCGCGGCCCGGCCTGCGGCATACGTCCGCCAAAGAATTGACGGAAGAGCGGATCATTGAAGAACGGATACTGTTGCGGCGCTTGCACACGGCGCGCCGCCCGGATCGTGACGACGCCCGAAGCGACATGGTCCACCACATCCGCATAGGTCAATGGCGCTTTCGTTACGCCACCGGCGGGCGAGGAAGGTAGTTGGAAGCTGCTGTTGCGCCCTGACCCTCCGCTATTGCAGGCCCCCAAAAAGGCGGCCGAAACCGCCACCGCCACGAGCTCAACCGTGCGCCTGTTCATGTTGTTCATCCTTTCTCAAAGTACTGCTTGCGGCACTGCTCATTGCGGCGCCGGCCCGCGCACGACCTGCACGAGATCGGCAGGGCGGACCCATTTCGCGAACGCGGCGCGTACCTCGTCCGCGGTCAAGTTGAAATAGCGTTGTGCCGCGCGCACGGGCTCATCGAGGGGTAGATCGATCTGCGCCCGCGCCAGCAAGCCGCCCGCAACCGCATTTTCGCTCGATTCGGCGAGTGGAATTTGCCGTAGCAATAATGCTTTCGCCTGGTCGAGCTCCGCGGGTGTGACGTTCTCTTTCTGCATCGATTCGAGATCGCGAATCACGAGTGCGCGTGCTTTGGACACGTTCTGCGGATCTGACGCGTACGTCACCGCATAAACTGTGCGAGTCTTGCCGGCCTCGATGAGATCGTCCACAGTGTATACATATCCCGCGACCTGGCGCAGATCGTGATAAAGCCGTGTGGCATAGAAGCCGCCGCCCAGCACGTGATTGCCAAGCTGCAACGCATAGTAGTCGGGATTGTAACGGGTGATCGGAAGCTCTTCGGCGAGCTGCACCGAATCCTGCACGGCCGCGGCGTCCGGCACGTGTACGTAGGCGGCGTGATTCGCGGGCACGGGCGGTAGGGTCACGTTCGGACGTGGATCCGTCGCGGTCCACGCTCCGAAGTATTTCTCCACGAGTTCCCGCGCGACGTCCGGTGTGACATCGCCCGTCACAACGATGGTTGTCAGATCCGGGCGAAATGTTTTCGCGAAGTAGGCGTGCACGTCACCGAGCGTCAGAGCGTCGACGGTCTTCGGGGTGGCTTGCCGCAGCATGGGATCGTCGGTTGGCAGCAGTGCCGTACGCAACGCGCGGTCCTCCCGATAACCGGGGCTTTGCAGCTCGCCGGCGACGAGTTGCGCCGTCTGCTGCTGCACGACTTTGAACGCGGCGCCAGGAAGGGCCGGATGCAACTCGTTGTCGGCGAGTAATTCTACGCCACGCTCGAAGGAGTCTTTCAGCACGCGTAGCGCGAACGTCGTGCCCGCCGATTCCGAGGCCGCGATGTCGTCGAGCGCTTTTTGGAATGCGACGCGATCGAGGGTTTTGGTGCCGTACGAAAAGAGCCCATTCAAAACCTCCGCAACGCCCTCCTGGCCGGGTGGCGTTTCGAGATTTTCTTCGTGCCGGATACTTCCCACGAGAGTCACTGTAGGGCTGACGGTCTCGCGCTGAACGATCAGGCGGATGCCGTTTGACAGCTTCAAATCCGCGGGGTGCTGTAGCGGGGCCGGCACTGTCAGGGATTTCAACTGCGCCTCCGCCCAGGCTGGCAGCGCGACGGGTTTGGTGGGCGGGGAGGTGAGCTTCTCCGCGCCGCCGAATCCCTTGCCGGCAACGGGCGCTCCCGACGGGCGGGGCACCAGCGTGGCAACGATCGAATTAGCATCGAGCAGATATTTGCGCATCGCGCGGTTCACGTCAGCGGCCGTGACGGAACGGATGGCATCGACATCCTGCTGCGGCGAATCGCGGCCCTCGGCGGCCACCGCCTGCGACCATGTGGCGGCAAGACCTGGGATGGAATTGCGCTCGAACTCCGCGGATGCGATCTCGCTGCGCTTGGCGGCTTCGACCAGTTCCGCGGGGACGCCGTTCCTTACGTAGCCGTCGACGATCTTTTTCAGCTCTGCTATGGTGGGCGCGGCGTCCTCGGATGCGGAAATCGCCGCGACAGTGAAACCGGCGCTAGCCTTGCGATACCTTTCCGCGACCGCGAACTCGGCGGCCAGCGCCTTGCCCGCGGGCACCAGCGCGTACAGATTCGCACGCTGGCTCGACAGCACATCCGACATCACGCGCACGGCAGCGAAGTCCGCATCGTCGGTTCCCGGCAGGCGGTACCCCACGAACACCAGCGTGTAGGGAAGATTGCTTTCCATCGTGAAGGAGTCGGTCTTCACGACGTCGCGTCCTCGCTGGTGCGCGATTACAGCATTCCGGTCTTCGCGATCAAAGGCGAGAGCAACGACGTGTATTACTCGCACATCCTTTCCGCGCTGGAGCATCGCCCGCAGTTCACGATGGACGATGGCGCGGACCTGGTTACACTGATGCACA
>JAICMB010000459.1 GCA_025929455.1 Bryobacteraceae bacterium
AAGAAAACTCTTGCATTGCCCACACGCGTATGTCAAAATCAAGCCGTGGTGGCCGAAAGTGGCCGCCCGAGGCCGAAAGTGGCTGAAGACCCCAACGGTTCCGCTCTCTCCGCGGCTATCGAGCCCCCTCGCGGGTTCTACCAGGCTCGCGTCGACGAGAAGGGCCGCCTCAAACTGCCGGTCAATTTCCAGCAGTATCTCGCTGGATTAGGCGAACAGAAAGTCTTCATAACCACACTCGATTTGCACCTGGCTCGAATTTACCCTATTTCGGCCTGGAAAGAAAACGAAAAAGTGCTGGCCGAGCAGGCGGACGACGATCCGCAGGCGGCCGAAGACATTCTGTTTATCGCGAACGAGTTCGGCGCCGACTCCGAGCTGGACTCGCAAGGACGGCTGCTGGTGCCCACGGAATTGCGCCGTCAATTGAATCTGGAAAGCCAGCCCGTGTGGCTCGAAGCCAGCTTCGGCGCCATCAGCCTGTACAGCAAAGCGGAGTTTGAATCGCGCCAGCAGCGGGCGCGCGAGCGGTTGGACGAGAAACTGGTGGCCTTCAAGAAAAAGGGAGTGCGATGACGATCGCGAATGTAGCCGTCGACGGCGGCCGCACGGTTTTCATGCTGGTTCTCGCCGCGGCATTTGCGCGCGGTTGGGTTACGAATGCGCGGCGCACTTTCGCGCGGCGGAGGGGATAGCAGCGGCGATGTATGCACGTTCCGGTGCTGTTGCGGGAGTCGCTCGAGTACCTCGCGATCCGGCCGGACGGAAACTATCTCGACGCCACGGCGGGGCTCGGCGGTCACACGCGGGCCATCGCGGAACGGCTTGCCACCGGGTTTGTGATCGCCAACGATCGCGATCCGGAGTCGCTGGAGATGGCCCGGCGGAACACGGAGGATGTCGCCGGGCGTGTCCGGTTTCATCACGGCCGTTTTTCGGAATTGCCGCAAGCGCTCGCCGCCGACCGGGTGGACCGGGTTGCCGGGCTGCTGGCCGACCTGGGCGTGAGCCGTTATCAGCTCACGGATGCGGGGCGCGGATTTTCGTTGCAGGCCGAAGGGCCGCTGGATATGCGCATGGATCGCAGCCGCGGCGAACCGGCCAGCGACATTGTGAATTTTGTTGCCGAAAAGGCTCTCGCCGACCTGATTTATACGCTCGGCGAAGAAAGGAGGTCGCGGAAAATAGCGAGAGCAATCGTTCGGGCGCGGCCGATCCGTTCTACGCGCCATCTGGCCGAGGTAGTCGAAGCGGCCGTGCCCCGGACGGGACGTCTGCATCCCGCTACGCAGACCTTCATGGCCCTGCGCATGGCGGTGAACGAAGAGCAGCAGGAACTCGGCAAGCTACTGGAATTGGCGCCGGAGTTGACCTCCGGCGGCGGGCGAATCGTGATCATCACCTTCATGTCGCTCGAAGATCGCAAGGTGAAACAGGCTTTTCAGGCGCTGGCCCGCAGCGGGCGCGCACAACTTTTAACCCGGCACGTGGTAACGCCGGACGCTGAAGAAATCGAACGGAACCCGCCGAGCCGCAGCGCGAAACTGCGCGCTCTGCAGATGAACTAAGCGCGGACGAAAATGGCAACGCTGGCACAGATATTCGATCGCTTTACCGCGAGAAACTACCGGGCGGCAGACCCGGAAATCGCCGCCCGCCCCTACATCGATACATGCCGCTTGCGCATGTTCCCGAATGAAGACGTGTACTTCTTCGTGAAGCGCATCGACAACAACGGCGTCGTCCGCGTGGCAGATCCCAAAACGCGCCGCGCGTGCTGGCGCGCCATCGGTGTATCGGTGGCCGCCTCAGTCGTCTTCGTCGGCCTGTTGCTGCCCGGCGTCTACAGCCTGCTCGCCGGCTACAAGATCGAAACCCTGCGCCAGGATCACGCCCGGCTGCAAGTGGAAAAGTCCGCTCTCGAGTTGCAGGAAACCAAGCTGCTCAGCCCGCAGCGCCTCGAAGAGCTGGCCCGCATGCAGCGGTTCGTCGATCCCGCGCCGAACAGAGTCGTCCATCTGGACGGGAAGCCGGAAGGCACCTTGGCCCTGCGCTAAGGCGCCCGCGCTTCCCGCAACGAGCACCCGGCCATGGATGAAAAGGCGTCAAAACGCGTCCAAATCCTTGCCCGGGTGCTATTTTTTTGGGCGCTCGTCATCGTCGGCCGCCTGGTCCAACTGCAAATTCTGCAGCATAGCGAATACGTGCAGATGGCGCTCTCACAACAGGAGCGCGTAGTCGAAATCCGCGCCCCGCGCGGGCAAATTCTCGACCGTTTGGGCCAGCCGCTCGCCATGAGTCTGCCGGTCGACTCCGTTTGCGTCAACCCTATGCGTGTGCCCGACCCCGGTGTCGCGACGGCCATTCTGTCGAAAATACTGGATCTCGACAGCTCCGCGCTGCTCGTGAAGCTGAAAGCCGCCGTCGCGGACCAGCGCGGGTTCATGTGGGTGAAGCGCAAGATCACGCCCGAAGAATCCGAGAAGCTGCGCAGCTTGAAGCTCGACTGGGTGGAGTTCCGCACCGAGAGCCGTCGCTTCTATCCCTATAAATCGCTGGCCGCCAACGTGGTCGGCAGTGTCGGTTTTGACGAGAGCGGCAACGCCGGCATCGAGCAGTCGCTCAATGATGACCTCGCCGGCCGCGCCGGCGAAATGCGCGTTGCCACCGATGTGCGGCAGCAGGGTTACGATTCGATCGTTAACGAAGAGCCGCAGCCCGGCCGCGACATTAAGCTCACCATAGACAGCCGGTTGCAGTACGTCGCCGAGCGCGAGTTGAAGAACACGGTCGTCGCGCATCACTGCCGCACCGGCAGCGTCGTGGCGATGAATCCTTACACGGGCGAGATCCTTGCCATGGCGAGCTATCCGACCTTCGATCCGAACGAACCCATTGGCCGCGGCAACGATCTCGCGTCGCGCACCAATCTGGCGATCTCGACGCCGTTTGAACCCGGCTCGGTGTTCAAAGTGGTGACCGTGACGTCCGCCCCCGAAACCACCAATATCCGTCCCGATACCGTCGTAAGCTGCGGCGGGGGCATTTTGCGCATGTTCGGCCGCGTGATTCACGACGCCCCGCACGAGCACTACGCGGCGCTGCCGGTGGAAGACGTGCTCGCGCATTCGAGCAACATCGGCGCGATCAATATCGGCCTGCGGGTGGGCAAGGAAAACCTGTACGACTACGTGCGCCGCTTCGGGTTCGGCCAGCGCACCGGGCTTCCGCTGCCGGGCGAGTCCGCCGGACTGGTGCATAAGCTGAAGTACTGGCAGCCGGGCTCCATCGCATCCGTTTCGATGGGCCACGAAGTCATGGTCACGACCGTGCAGCTCGCGCGCGCCTGCTCCGTGATTGCGAACGGCGGCGCTCTCGTGAAGCCGCGCATCGTTGAAGACGGCGCCAAGCCGCAGCTTACGCGCGTGATTAAACCCGAAACCGCCATCACGATGCGGCGCATGATGGAGCACGTAGTTCTGGCGGGCACCGGCAAGAAGGCGCGCCTGGTCGGGTATACCACCGGCGGCAAGACCGGCACCGCGCAGATCGTAGATCTCCGCACGCACACCTACACGCATTTCTACAACGCGAGTTTCATGGGTTTTGCACCCGTAACTAACCCGGCGCTCGTCATTGTAGTTACGGTGAACGGCGCATCCGGTATCGACGGCTACGGCGCCCAGGCCTCCGCTCCGG
>JAICMB010000770.1 GCA_025929455.1 Bryobacteraceae bacterium
AATGCCAATGTTTGTGAGCGGTCCGTATGCGATGATCGTGATCTTGCGTGGCGCGCGCAGACAGGTGTCGATCAGCAGCGGCAAACCGCTCGCGTAGTGAGCGGCGGAACGGTAGTTTGCGGGTAAGGCCGCGGCCTGTCGCAGTGGCCCGGGCCGCGTGGGCGCGAGCAGCGGCGTTTCGGCGCCGATACCGACAGGGATTTCAGTTCGCCCGTACAATTCCAGAATGTGTTCGACCAGGTCCGCGCGATGCTGGCCGTCTCCGAGCACCGTGGTTACGGCGCGCACATCGAGCTCCGGCGATTGCAGCGCGAGCGCTAACGCCAGGGCGTCATCGATGTCGTCTCCGATATCGGTGTCGAGAACGACCGGGAGTGCCTGCGCCGCTGCCAACCCGCACAGCAGAATCGCGAGCGCGGCGGCTCGCACGAGCATTTTCAGCGCGCGCATATGCGCATGCCGACACCTTTGGACGCGTGGACCCGCAGCGCCCGCCGCCGGACGCGCCGCGCGGCGCTGGTCCAACTGCCCGCTGTTTCCGAGCGGTCCCCGTTAGGGAAACCTGGCTTCTCGGCTTTTTTCTGGTCCGTGTCTTTCGATCCTCGCGGGTCGAGCGTCGGCAGCGATGCCAACCGCATCCAGAACTCTTCAATTCCGTGAATGGCCGCGGTGAACTGTTCGAGATCGACCGGCTTCACGACATAACAGTTCGCGTTCAGATCGTAAGCCGCGTTGATATCGACGGGAGCTTCCGAGGTGGTCAGCACGACCACCGTGATGGTGCGCAGATCGAGATCGGTTTTGATCTCACGCAGCACTTCGATGCCGTCGCGGCGCGGCAGGTTCAGGTCGAGCAACACCAGGTCCGGCCGTGGGGCGTTGGAGTACGCGCCGCGCCGCCGTAGAAAGTCGATGGCCTGCTCGCCGTTGTTCACGACACTGATGTTTTTGCGTGTGGGGCCCTGGCGCAACGCCTCCTTGGTTAACCAAACGTCGCCGGGACTGTCTTCTACGAGGAGAACTTCAACGGGTCGATAGGTCATCTCATTCTCTCGGCAAGCGGGCCAACGCCAGCCAAAAGTGCAGGGTAGCGCGAAGCGTCTGGATGAATAGGTCGCTCGTTTCCGGCTTGCAAATGTAAGCGTTGGCGTGCAGATCGTAAGCCGTCGAAACGTGCTCGTAGGAATCCGACGTAGCCAGCACGATCACGGGAATGCGGCGCAACTGCGGGTCGCGTTTGATGTCGCTCAGCATGGCGCAGCCTTCCGGATCGGACAGTTCCAAGTCAAGCAAAATTAAGTCCGGCCGCTGCGCGTCCGTATGCGGGCCTTCATGCCGCAGGAATTGCAGGATCTTGGGGCAATCCTGCACGACGGTCAAACGAGTGCTGTTAACCGCTTGCGCAAACAGCGCCACCTGCTCGCTGTTCTGCTCGAGCAACAGGATTTCCGCGGCGGCACTCGGTGCTTCGGCCAACATCTTCGGTTTAGTCTACCTGATCCGATCGGGTTTGCGTTCAAGCTGCAGCATCCTTAGCCGATAAGGAGTACAGAGATGCGACTACGGTGTGTTTGCGCGCTCGCCGTCGCGTTGGCGGCCGCCGTGCTGCCGGCGAGCGGGGCCGATGTCAGCGGCCGCGTGGTCGTGAAGCGAAAGCTTACGCACTGGAACGTCACTGCAGCCGCGCAGACGTACGGCCGTGGTGTTGCGGTGCCGCTCGCAGCCGATCGCGAAGTCGACCCGCTGGCGTTCGAGAGAACCCACGTTGCGATCTACCTGGAAAAAAGGGGCGGCAGTTTGGCGGAACCGCAACAGCCGGTAGACATCGCACAACAGGGCCGCCGGTTTGTACCCGACATGGTGGTTATCCCGGCGGGCGGCGCGGTCTCCTTCCCGAATCTCGATC
>JAICMB010000051.1 GCA_025929455.1 Bryobacteraceae bacterium
CAAAACCCGCGCTCGCAAACGCAAGCAGGGCGATTCCGAACCTCATCTAAGAGCAGTGTCGCACACGATTCCGGCACGGCCGATGCCCGCCCACCCGTCATTGACAGGAGGGCCTGCAAGCTCTAGGCTTGGGGCATGGACGTGATATTCATCACGCCGGAACGCAAGGCGCAACTGGAAGAGTATGCGCAACGCCGCGGGCAAGAGCCCGCCGCGGCGCTTGATGAGGTTCTGGCTGAATTTCTAGAGTCGGAACGGCGAAATCACGAAGAGTCGGTTGCCGCAATCCGCCGTGGCTACGAGGACGTGAAAGCGGGACGCACCAGACCGGCCGACGAAGTCTTGAAGCAGCTAAGCGAGAAGCACGGTTTTGCGCGAAATCACCGATGAAGCAGAGCGCGACCTTGTATCAATTCTCCATTGGCTAGCATCCCAACAGGCCGGGGCCGCCGGGGAAAAGTGGTTTCAGGCATTAAAGAACGCCATTTCATCCTTATCCGATTTTCCGCAGCGCTGTCCGCTAGCACCGGAAAATGAGCGCTTCCCCTTTGAAGTCCGGCATCTGCTCTATGGGAGTAAGCCGTATGTTTACCGGATCGTATTCACGGTAAAAGCTCGGACGGTCTACATTCTGCACGTCTGGCATGGCCGTCGCGAGGCGATTTCCAGTCGGTGAGCGAAGTTTTGTCCCAGGGTGGGACGGCCAGTTTTTGCCGGCTGTCTCGCCCTCAGTGTGCAGGCGGTGGCGGCGCCGGCGGTGGTGGCGGAGGAGGTGGCGGTGGTGTGGGTGCCTTGGTGTTCCCGGACGTGCTGCCGCCGCCCAAACCGCCGATGCCGCCCGCACCACGCGAATTGGTGAGCGCGGTGTACGCCGCGTCCTCCAACATGCGGAAGACGCGCTGCGCGAGCGCGCCGCGGTCGATAGTGCTGCGTGCGATCGGCTCATCGCGGGAAACGCGCAGCGTTTCGCCCTGGTTCACCGTGCGTTCCTGCCCGCCCCGTAACGCATGGCGAACAAGAACCTGTCCCTCTTCGACCGCTACGGTCGTGCTTTCGTCGTCGTCGTCGACCGAAACGTCGAACGTGGTGCCGCGCACCGAGATGATCGCCGTCGGGGTGTAAATGCGGTTCGGATTGGGCTGATTAGCCCACCTTTGTATATGGACCTTTACGCGGCCGACCAGCAGGTCCAGCAAATCGCGCCAGTTCGGCGGATTTTTGCGGAACACGACCGTCGAATTGGCGAAAACTTCGAAGGTGCTGCCGTCCGACACCTCGAATTTGGCGTAGCCGTCGCGCCCGGTGACGATTACCTGCTTCACTTGCACGGTATCGCCAATGTTCAGCACCCAGGATTGGGAGTCCTTAAGTACGGAAACATCGCCCGAAAGCTGCGTAACCGTCGCCGCGGCATCCGAAAAGGAGGGCAGCATCTGGGCTCGCGCGACGGCGCACACCGCGAGCGCTGCCGCCGCAAGCTGCGGCAACCCTCTCCTCGCAAGCCGGAAAACGGCGCGCATATATAGACGTGCTCCCAATCCGCCGATCATCTCTCTAGAGATAACGGCAGGCGCAGAGAAGTATATGAGTCTACCACCAAAGGATCGAACTCAGTCTACCATCAAAATTGCTTGGCAACTCCTGTTCCGGTGCGCAACCGGCGCGGAAGTTTGTGGAAATGATACGGATTGGGGGTCCTAGGGGATTGCGCCTGAAGGTACAATGGACTCGTTCCATGTGTCGTACGGCCACAGTGTGTCTGTACGCGGCGCTCGCGGTTGTGCTGGGCGCTGCGGCGGTGAACGGCCAGGTGCGCCCGGAGTGGCGGCATATCGGCAACGCCGCGCTCGACCTCGGACTGCCATCGGTCGCGAGCGGTCCGGCGGATCGGGTGTGGTACTCGGCCGACGGTACAGGTGTATACGCGCGCACGGCCGCTGGACAGGTGTTTGAGACTCACGACTTCGAGACCTGGACGGCGAGCAACGCGGCGGCCCCGGCGGTAGCGGCGCAAACTGCGACTGCGCTGCCCGAAGCGGCGGCACGGGTGCGTGGCGCCAGCCGGATTCTATACGCATTTGCGAACAATGCCTATCGCTCCGACGACGGCGGCACGACGTGGAACAACCTCACTGCCTATCATGGCGAGTCGATCCTCGGCGCTCCCATTGCCGATCTGGCAGTCTCTCCCGCGAATCCTGACGAGATTGTCGCTGTAAATGCGGCGGGCGTGTGGCGCTCCGTGGACGGGGGGCTGAGCTGGACCGGGATGAACGACGCGCTTCCGAATCTGCCGGTGCACCACATTTTGGAACTGCCGGCGGGGACGCGGGGCGTGCGCATCGCGGCCGGCGTGGACCGGTTATTCGAGTTCGAGTGGGTGCCGGGTTCGAGGAAGGCCTGGCGGGTAGTTGTCGCTGCCGGTTCCACGCTGGACAGTCTTGAACGGCAACGGCAGACTGCGGGGCAGGCTCTGCACGCGCAAATCACGGCAGTTGCATCCGCGGGCGATCTAGCTTACGCGGGTTCGGCGGACGGACGCATTTGGTCGTCGAACGATCACGGCCGCTCCTGGACATTGTCGTGGCAGAGCCAGGATGGTGGGCGCGTAGAAGAAATCGCCATTGATAAAGCCGTGCCGCAGATCGCGTTGGCAGCCGTGGGCAAGGCAGCGAAGCCTACCATCCCGGGGCTCAGCGCCGTACACGCGATCAAGACGATGAATGGCGGCAGGTTCTGGGACGATATCACTTCGGATCTTCCGGACGCGGCAGCGCACGGCATCGCGGCCGATCAGGCCACGGGAATGGTCTATATTGCGACGGATGCCGGCGCATATAGCACCACGCTCGACCTGGCGAGCGCGGCACGCGCGGGCGCATGGACCAAGATTGCGGGGCTACCGGACGCTCCCGCTGAAGATGTAAAACTCGACGCCGGACACAACCAGCTTTATGTGGCTGTGCGCGGGTTCGGTGTTTATGCTGCCATTGCACCGCATCGTGCGCGGGCGTGGCGGGTGGTGAATGGTGCGGACATCAGTTCGCGTGCGGCAGCGCCTGGGTCGGTGCTGAGCGTGCTCGGTGCGCGTGTGCACGCCGCCAGGGCAGGCGACACCGTCGCGCCGGTGCTCGCCGCCAATGATTCCGCATCGCAGATTCAAGTGCCGTTCGAATTGTCGGGCAACAACGTCGCGCTGTCGCTCGATGGAGCGACGGGCAGGATGGCGGTCGATTTCCCACTGCAGGCCGTTTCGCCGGCGATCTTCATCGACGCGGACGGAGCGCCCATGCTGCTCGACGGCGAGACTGGCGAGATGCTCGATGCCGCGCGACCCGCCCACTCCGGTTCACGCGTGCAGATTCTCGCGACGGGTTTAGGCAAGGTGGCTCCGGCGTGGCCTGCGGGTGTGGCTGCCGGCGACGATCCGCCTAAGGTGGTCGCGCCGGTAAATGCGTTTGTAGATGGCGCGCCGGTGGCGGTTACGCGGGCAGTGCTGGCGCCGGGCTATATCGGTTTCTACCTCGTTGAGATCACGCTGCCGCAGCTTGTCAATGCGGGTCCCGCGGAACTGTACGTGTCTTCCGGCGGGCACGAGAGCAATCACGTCCGGATGTTTATCGAACCGTGACGGCCGGCAGGGCTGGCTGGCTTGCGGCCACATTTGTACTGTGCGGGTGCGGGCGTTACGCAGATTTCACGTTGCCGGTCGAGCGTGGCGGCGCACAGGCGAACGTGGCGTGGAAGGCGCGGCCCGAACCGGTAATTAATCGCGGCGCTCCGGATCAATGGGACTCCCACGATGTCCTAAATCCGGCCGTGATCCGTTTTCAAAACACACTCTGGAATTTCTATTCGGGATTCGACGGGCACACCTGGCATACGGGTGCTGCGGTTTCAGCCGATGGTCTGACGTGGCAGAAACGCGGGCGTGTGCTCAGTCCCGATCCGGCGACGTGGGAAGGTGATTACATCGCGGCGAACGGTGCCGTGACGCAGCGCGGCGGCGAACTGTTGTACTTCTACCAGGGTGGACGTAAGCCGCGCATCGGACTCGCGCGATCGAGCGATGGTGTGCATTGGACGAAGCGTGGCGACCCGGTGCTCGGAACGGGACCGCGCGGAAGCTGGGATGAACTGGCCGCCGCCGATCCCAACGTGATCGAGGCTGGCGGACAACTATACATGTTTTATTTGGGCATGGATCGTGCGCGCCGGCAGCGGCTTGGAGTGGCGCGGTCGTCCGATGGCGTCGTCTGGGAAAAGCTGCGCACGAATCCGGTGCTCGAACTCGGAGAGTACGGCAGCTTCGACGAGAACGGTCTCGGCGAGCCTGCGGTGTGGGCGTCGGAGAGTTTCTACTGGATGCTGTATACCGGCCGCGACCGCAACGAGAACCGGCGGCTGGGTCTCGCGCGATCGCAGGACGGCGTGCACTGGATCAAGCTGCCGCTCGTCTTCGACGGCGGCGCGGCGTGGGATTCTCGCGTCGTTTGCGACCCCACCGTCATCGTAGACGCAGACCAGGTGCGCGTCTGGTTTGGCGGCGGGGACAGACCTCGCCCGGACGAAAACGTCGACGGCCAGATCGGTTACGCGACGCTGCGTTTCGTGCGATGAACATCGGCATCACGTGTTATCCGACCTACGGCGGCAGCGGTATCGTTGCGACTGAACTGGGACTGGAACTCGCTAACCGCGGCCACGACGTTCACTTCATCACGTACTCCAACCCCATCCGCCTCGATTCCGGCAATCCGCGCATTCACTATCACGAGGTCGAGGTCTCGACGTATCCGCTGTTTCAATACCCGCCGTATTCGCTCGCGCTCGCGTCGCGCATGGCGGAGGTCGCGGAAGGGTACGGCCTCGATCTGCTGCACGTCCACTATGCGATCCCGCACTCGATCTCGGCGCTGCTCGCGCAACAGATGATGCAGCCGCGGCGGCGTCTGCCGTTCATCACGACGCTGCACGGAACCGATATTACGCTAGTTGGGGTGGACCGCTCGTATTATCCGATTACGAAATTTTCCATCGAGCGCTCTGACGGCGTCACGAGCATCAGCGAGGATCTGCGCCGCCATACCGTCGAGGTCTTCGCGATCGAACGCGACATCCGCGTCATTCACAACTTCGTCAACTGCGATCTGTACCATCCCTCGCCCGCCCGGTCCGGCACTGAGAAGCGGCTGGTGCATATCTCGAATTTCCGGCCGGTCAAGCGCGTGCTCGATTGCATCCGCATCGCGGCGGAAGTGCGGCGCGATGTGCCCGAAGCGCACCTGTACATGATCGGCGACGGACCGGAGCGTGACCCCGCGCAGCGGCTCGTGCGCGATCTAGGCCTCGACCGGCACGTGACGTTTCTCGGCAAACAGAACCATGTCGAGCGCCTGCTGCCCGACATGCACGTGCTGCTGCTGCCGAGCGAGATGGAGTCGTTCGGGCTCGCGGCATTGGAAGCAATGGCGTGCGGAGTGCCGCCGGTCGCAACGCGCGTGGGCGGGGTGCCGGAACTGATTCGTAACGGCGTCGACGGCTATCTCGAACCGGTGGGCGATATCGCGGCCCTGGCGCGGCGCGCCGTTTCGCTATTAACGGACACGGCTCTGTTCGACCGCATGGCGCATGCCGCGTGCGAAACCGCGTTGAACCGCTTCTCCACGGGGTTGCTGATCCCGCGCTACGAAGCGTATTACGCGGAAGTGCTCGCCGGGCGCGCCGCGAGCGTCTGACCTCACCCCGACTATCGAACATAATCAGGGAATGCGCATACGAAGCGCGGCCGCCGCCAAACTGCCCCGCATTCTTTGGGTCATCGCGTTTCTGCTGTTCCTGTCAACGGCGATCAACTACCTGGATCGCCAGGCGCTCGGCATCGTTTCGGTCGACATACGCAATGAGTTTCATCTGAACGTAGAAGATTACTCCTATATCCTGACCTTCTTCTTCGCCGCGTACGCGATTATGTACGCGGGCTCCGGATATTTGCTTGACCGCCTGGGCACGAAACGCGGCTTCGCGGTATTCATCGGCGGCTGGTCCATTGCGCAAATCCTGCACGGGTTCGCGCGCGGAAAATGGTCGCTCGCGGGCTTTCGCTTTCTGCTCGGCTTGAGCGAACCCGGCGCGTGGCCCGCCGCCGCGAAGGCTGTGAATGAATGGTTCCCCGCTTCGCAGCGCGCTCTGGGCATGGGCATCTTCAACGCGGGGTCGTCTGTCGGGTCGCTGCTCGCGCCGCTAGTCGTCGCGTCGCTCACGATCGTCTATGGCTGGCGTATGGCGTTTGTGTTTACGGGCGGCGTCGGCCTCGTCTGGCTTGTGACCTGGCTGATTGTCTACAACCCGCCGCACAAGAACCGCTGGCTCAGCGCCGCCGAGTATAACGGAATCAAACCGCATCTCCCCGCCCCGGAGGAATCGCGGCCGGCGGCAGATGTACCGCGGCTGCCCGTGTGGCAACTGGTCGCGACGCGCGGGTGCTGGGTGCTGATTCTGACTCGCTTCTTTACCGATCCGGTGATCTACTTCGTGATCTTCTGGCTGCCTGAGTACTTGCGCAAAGAGCGCGGCTTCGATCTGGAAATGGTCGGCCGCTATTCCTGGGTGCCGTTTGCGTTCGGCGGCGTCAGTTACGTGCTGGGCGGCTGGCTATCCGGCCGCCTGATGCGCGCAGGCTGGACACTGCCGCGCGCCCGGAAATTCGTCATGGCGCTCGGCGCGGCGTTTCTGCCGGTTGCTATCGCGGCTCCGTTCGTGCCGACGGCGGCCCTCGCCATCGCGGCGACTTGCTTCACTACATTCGGTCATGCGTTGTGGGTCGCGAATTTGCAGACCTTGCCATCGGATCTGTATCGCGGCCCGGAGATTGGCACCGTCACGGGCTTCTCCGGCTCCGGCGGCGCCATCGGCGGCATGCTCGCGCAACTCGGCACCGGGTATCTGGTGATGCACTTTTCCTACGCGCCCGTGTTCCTGATCGCCGGACTCATGCACCCCTTGTCGGCGGTGCTTACCTATTGGCTGCTGCCGGATCGCTATTTCGCGAGCTCACCGAAGAGTATCGAAGCCCTCGCGTGATGAAAGTGGGGCGGCCGGTCGGTTTTCGCCGGCTGCCCTGGTCTACACCAGCCGACCCCGAAAAAACGAAGCCAATTACCGGGGCGGGCGCGTGCCGGGCAATGGCGGCAGATACGATTCGAAAAAACGAAGCCAATTCGCCACCGGAAAGTCCAGAAGCGGCCCGAAAAAACGAAGCCAATTTAAGAGGCCACGTCCGCACGGCCCCGGATTATTTATACACCGCGACGACATCGGCCTGAGAGCGTACGCGCTGCAAATGGCTGAAAACGCGGGGCAAGATTTTCCGGCGCGGCAGCGAACGCGCGGAAGGTGGACGGAAGGGCAGGCAGCAAGACTGCCCGCCCCACGATTAAGATTCGCGTTTTAGCGCAAGTAGAACGCGGTCGCCGATTTCGCGCACGAGTTCCGGGAACGCGGCATCGAGCGCGAGCGTTACGGCGGCGCGGACGCGTTCGGCTTCGAGTTCCGTAGCGGTCGGCAGGCGGTGTTGCGGCGGCGCGGTTTGGGAACCGGCAGCGAGCGCTTTGGCGGCCTCGGCCTCTTTGGCCAGTGGCGCGAGCGTTTGCACTACTACGGACGCTTCGAACGGCTTCTTCAGGACCGCGTCGGAGCCGGCCGCGCGCGCTTCGTTTTCGTCTAACGTCTCCAGCAGCCCGGAGGTGAGCACGATGCGCACATGGCGGTGGCGCGGGCGCGCGCGCACGTGTCTGCAGATGTCCAGACCGGAGCGCCCGGGTAGAAACGCATCGGCCACAATGAGATCCGGTCCGACGTCATCGAGGCGCTTGAGGACGGTTTCGCCATCGGTGAGGCTTACGACTTCGTAGCCCTCTTCGCGGAGAATGCTCTCGCCCATGCGCTGCGCGTGCGGGCTGTCGTCGGCGAGCAAAACGCGGCTCATGGGCCGCTTACTGGCTCCCGGCTGAAGCCGCGGCCGGTTGAGCGGCGTTCTGCTTCTCTTGCTTTTTCTGCTTCTTCTGCTCGCGCTCCTTCTGTTTCTTCAGCTTGTTCTGCATCTTCTTGTTCAGCGCGTCGTAGTTGCTGGGCAGCGGTTCGTTTTGTTTCGCGGCGGTTGCGGCCGGAGCGGTAGCGTTCGGAGCGGTGGCGTTCGGAGTGGTGGACGGCGGCGGCTGGGTGGCCTGGGCCGCGGCGGGCGGGTTCATACGCGCGTCGGGCTTGGTATCGAGGGCGGTGCTGTCAGTGCTGTCGAGTGCCGTGGCCGTCACGTCGCCGGAGAATGCCCCGTTCGAGTCGGCCGGCGTGGGAACACTTACCGGGACCGAAGGCCGCAAGGTCGTCATTACGGGCGCGCCTGTCTTGGCAGCCATGTGTACATCCGGCCCACGCCGCACGAATCCGGTGGTGCGCGAGAGCATGCCGGGCTTGTCCTGGTGTTCGAGGTCGTATTGCATGCGCGCGAGCGCGGCCGGATCGGGCTGCGGAATCGGGAACTCCATGCGATTCAGCTCTTTTTTCGCCTCGTCGACATAGCTGCTGAGCGGATACTCACGCACGATACGTGCATACGCTTCGCCGGCGCGCGGCCGGAAACGGTTGCCCATGGCCGCGTAAGTATGGCCGAGTTCCCACAGCGCTTCGTCGGACTTGCTATACAGCGGATACTGATTCACCAAGTGCTGCAAGCGGTTCGCCGCCGCCGGGTTCGCCTGCTTCTCGAAATAGAAGTGGCCGACCCGGAATTCGCCTTCCGCGAGGGCCTCCTGGACGTTGCGCAACATCTGCTGCACTTCCGGGACATGCTTGCTGTTCGGGAACTGTGTCAGCATCGTCGTGCACTCGTCGTTTGCGCGTATGGCCTGCGAAGCATCCCGGTCCGGCTTCTCCATCTGGTTGTAGTGGATGCGGCAGATCTTCATCTGCGATTCGGCCGACTCTTCCATGGTGGGATAGAACAGGATGAAGTCCTTATATTCAGCTTCCGCCTGCGCCAAGCCGTGCGCGCCGCCCTCGCGGAACCAGCTATCGGCGATGGCCAGTTTCGCCTTCGCCATGAATTCGCTCTGATCGTACGTATTGATCAGCGTGTTCAGCGTGATGCGCGCGATTTCGAAGCGGCCGTGCTCGATATCGTTGATGGCTTTGTCGTAGAGCACCTTGTCCGGCTGCTTGGTGTCCTTGGTGATGGGATTATCGTACGGGTGCCGCCGGAGGCCGCACGAGGCGAGTAACCCCGCTATGGAGATGCAGATCGCAAGATTGCGCAACATAACTACAGTTCGTTTCAGTTTAAACCTTCACCATCGCGGCATCGAGCGCCGCCTGCTGCATGTGGCGGAACGCACCGCCGGGGTCTTGTGCGTGAAATATGGACGAGCCGGTGACGATCCACTCACAGCCCGCGCGGACAGCATCGCCGACGTTGTCCGCCGTGATCCCGCCGTCGATTTCGATCGGAAAATTCAGGCCCTTTTCCCGCCGCTTCCACGCCAGGGAGCGGATTTTGGTGAGGGCATTGGGGATGAACTGCTGGCCGCCGAATCCAGGGTTGACGCTCATGACCAGTACATAATCGGCGACGTCCAGCACGTCTTCAAGCATTGAAACGGGCGTGGCCGGATTAATGACGACGCCGGCCAGCGCGCCTTCGCTCTGGATCATGCGCAGCGTGCGGTCCAGGTGCGGGCAGACCTCCTGATGCACCAGCACCTGATCCGCTCCGGCCTCGATAAACAGGGGCGCGTAGCGGTCGGGGTCCGTGATCATGAGGTGTATGTCGAGCCGCAGTTTCGTCACTTTGCGGATCGATTGCACCACCGGAGGTCCCATGGTCAGATTGGGCACGAAGTGGCCATCCATAATGTCCACGTGAAGCATGGACGCACCGGCCCGCTCGACGGACGCAATCTGCTCGCCCAGTCGCGCAAAATCGGCCGCAAGAATAGATGGAACCACTTCAATCATCTGGCTGGGACTAACCTAAATCGTATCACGCGCGTGTTGCGGCAGGACCGCGCAAACCCACGCGTTCGCGCGCCCGCACACAGAGGTGGGAAATGGCCCGGGAACGCGCGCCTCGAGCAGCCCGCCTGCGGCGTCGCGCCCGTGCACTGCGGCGCTCCTCCGTTTGCACCTGCGTCCCGAGCCGATTATCTTATCGTCGAGAAATGCGCGGGTATGATCGTAGGGCGGCCGAGTGTCTGCTCGCTGCCTCTCAGCGCGTGCCGCGCGCGCAAGTTCATGAAACCACAGTGGAGCAGGCTACAAGTTTCGGCTGCAACCCGGGCATGGGCCGCCAGCAAGACTGGCCGCCCCACGTCGGAATCTGCGCGCAATGCGAAGGTTTCGAGGTGTTGTAATACTCGGCAGCGGAGCCGCACCGATTTCGCAACAGGTTTCGGCGGCAACCGGGGCAGGGACAGGCAGCAAGACTGTCTGCCCTACATTGGAACCTGCAACGCCCGCGGCTTACGCGCGGGCGGCGGCGGTCTGCGATGCCGCCAGCGCCTGGTCGATGTCCCAGACAATGTCGTCGATGTCTTCAAGACCTATGGAGAGGCGTACCATCTCCGGTAAGACGCCCGCGGCGCGCTGTTGTTCTTCAGTAAGTTGCTGGTGCGTAGTCGAGGCCGGGTGGATCACCAGACTGCGCGAATCCCCGACATTTGCCAGGTTCGAGAACAGCTTCAAATTGTCGATAAAGCGCTTGCCCGCTTCGTACCCGCCTTTAATTCCAAACGTGAACACCGCGCCCGCGCCTTTCGGCGTGTAGCGCTGCGCCGTGGCGTGGTACTTGCTCGAAGGCAGGGACGGATAGTTCACCCACTCGACCAGCGGATGGGGCTCCAGGTGCTTAGCGACCGCCATCGTGTTCGCGAGATGCCGGTCCATGCGCAGGCTCAGCGTCTCGGCGCCGTGCAGGATCAGAAAAGAATTGAACGGGCTGAGGCACGGCCCTATGTCCCGTAGACCCTCCACGCGCGCGCGGATGATGAAGGCGATATTACCGAACACTTCGGAAAAGCGCATGCCGTGATAAGCGGGCGAGGGCTCGGTCAATTGCGGGAAGCGACCGCCGGCGGCGTTCCAGTCGAACTTGCCGGAGTCCACGATCATCCCGCCGATACTGTTGCCATGGCCGCCGATAAACTTCGTGAGCGACTGCACCACGATGTCGGCGCCGTAGTCGATCGGACGGCACACGTACGGGGTCGCAAAGGTATTGTCGACGATCAGCGGCAAGCCAGCTTCATGAGCGATTTTGGCCACCGCTTCGATATCGAGCACGTTCCCGCGCGGGTTGCCGATCGTTTCCGCGTATAGGCAGCGCGTTTTGGGCGTGATGGCTTTGCGAAAATTTTCGGGATCGTCAGGCTCGACGAAGTTCACGTTTAAGCCGAGCCGCCGGAAGCTGACCTCGAACTGCGTATACGTGCCGCCGTATAGCGTGCTCGCCGCCACGAACTCATCTCCGCTTTCCATGAGGCTGCTGAGCGTGAGAAACTGCGCCGATTGACCACTGGCGGTGGCCAGGCCCGCGACCCCGTTTTCGAGCGACGCGATGCGCTCCTCCAGCACCGCCGTCGTCGGATTCATGATGCGCGTATAGATGTTGCCGAACTCCTGCAGCGCGAACAGGCGTGCCGCATGGTCCGAATCCTTGAAGACGAACGACGTGGACTGGTAAATCGGCACCGCACGGGCGTTAGTTGTAGGATCGGGC
>JAICMB010000223.1 GCA_025929455.1 Bryobacteraceae bacterium
ACACGTACGCCGCAAATTCGCGCCGCTTGCGGAAGCCGGCGCGCTCGTACAATTCGATGGCGGCGTCATTCGCGGCTGTCACGGTCAAGCTTGCACGGACGCATCCGGCTGCGCGAAGCGCGAGCAGCGAACGCCGCAGCAACTCATATCCCGCACCCTTGCCGCGCACCGCTTTCGATACGCAAATCTGCGTGATGTGGCCGGTGTCCGCGGCTACCAGGCTTGCGAGCGAGATGCCGCACAGCGTGCGTCCTTCGAGCGCCACGTAGGAGGCCGGCGCGAAGAAATTCCCACACCCGGGGTACTGCACGATGTTGGTCAAGAATCGCCGCGCGCCCCCCGTGCAGCGGTACTGATCGTTGATCTCCGCGTCGATATGCCCGCCGTATGACGAGGCGATCAGCGCGGCCGCGTCGTCGTGGCGGCGCTCCGTCCAATGCTCAATCGCAATCTTGGCGCGTCCTTTCGGCAACGTCACCACGCGTTCCAGGTCAATCTCCATGAAATTGCGCTGGTGCGTGCGCAGGTAGCGCCACTCGGGCAGCGGCATGCGTCCCGCCGATCGCAGCATCATGAGCTGGCACTCCACGCGATGCACATACGGCGCGTGCATGACGGCATCGAGCACGGCCGAAAGGAGCTGGTACTCGACGTCCGGCGTGGCGAATTCGCGCATCACGAACAGGTCGCCGATAAGACCTTTGCGCTCCTCGCATACGAAGTACGAGTAGCCCACCACGCGGTTGCCCACCAGCAGCGCGTAACCGTTGAGCGCCTGCATGTCGGTGAAGCGCTGCACCAGCGCGGCCGATCCCGAGAAATCCCAGTCCAGCGTTTCCCGCCAAACCGCGACCTCTTCGGCGAGCATTTCCGTGAGATCGGCGGCACGAATATGGCGCAGTTGGACCAGAGAAGGTACGCGCGGATCGGTCGCGGCGGCCATCGACTGTAAGCCTATCAGAGACGCCAGTAGCGCGGGCAGTCTTGCTGCCTGCCCGGCGACAAAACCGCCGCACGACTACTACTTCGCGTGCTGGCGCGCGATGCGGTGCGCGTATGCCGACGGCGGGTTAT
The DNA here is from genome assembly GCA_025929455.1 of Bryobacteraceae bacterium. Next base: position 1,075 of record JAICMB010000223.1, read on the forward strand.
GCGCTTTCGACTGCAGCGCCTTCTCGAAAAACTCGTGCGCTTTATCTTTATCCCCGAGCTTGAGGTAAGTCTCCCCGATCATCGTTTGAATGAACGGATCGTTCGTATTGGCTTTCTCGAAATCGGCGAGCGCGGCCTTGTACTCGCCCGCGTAATAAGCGACGTAGCCGGTCAGGTAAGGGTAGAACGGCTGCTGCTGCTTCGCCATCTGGGGATCTTTGTCGAGAAGCGCTTTCGCCGCGGCGACATGCTGTTCGGCCTCCGCGCGATTGCCGCGCCGTGCCGCGAGCCGTGCCTGCGCGTGTTCCCAGCGGAAGTTCCACAGGTCAGCGCGTTCCGGTGAAATGTTGGGCTCCTTCAGCCCGTCATCGTGCCCCATGCGGTACCACTTCTCCGCGGCGTCGAGATTGCCCGCGTCGATGCACACGCGCGCGATCTCGTCGGCGATTTCACCCTGCTGGAAGTAATTCTTGGTACTGCCGTAATACCGGTAGACCGGCTCTTCCGCTCGCATCGTTCCTTCGCAATCGCCGTCGAATGCATAGGACATCGCCAGGGCCCGTTGCGCGTTCGCTTTGGCCTGCGCGTCGGGCGCTTCCGCGATCGCTTTTTGAAATTGCCGGCGCGCCAGCGCGGTTTTGCCTTCGAGATCCAGTTCGATGCCGCTGCGAATGGATTCCGGCTGCGGCACGCGTTGCGGTTGTGCCAGTGCGGTCGCGGCGCTGAGCGTAGTCAGGAGCACGAGGGAGCGCATGGCGGGATTATCGCACGCCTCAGCCCCTCAGATCGGCGAAGGCCTCTTCGATGTCGCGGCGCGCTTGCGGGCATGGCGGGGCGAGTGGCAGGCGAGGCGCGCCGCCATAGTAGCCGGCCAGGTCCATCGCGTATTTCAGGCCGCCAACGCCGTGCTCCGTGGTGACCAGTTGCGCGGCGCGTTCGATGCGGTTCTGCCATTCGAGCGCGGCTTCAAACTCGCGCGTACGGTGGGCTTCCCAAATGGAGATGGCGGCGTAGGGAGCGGCGTTCGCAAGCGCCAGGACAACGCCTGTCGCGCCAGCCGCCAGCGCTTCGGCCGTGCCGGAGCTGGCCAGGACCTGAAAGCCTGGCTTCGCCTCTCGCGAAACGCGCGATATCGCATCGGCAGCGCTTTCCTCGACCGCGATGATGTTCGGATGATGCGAGAGTTCCGCGACGGCATCGGCGCCATCCACGCCGGTCATGACGACGGGGATCTTCGCGCCGTCCGCCACGCCGCCGAAATACAGCTTCGGCTGCGCTTCCTTGTAATAATGTGGGGCCTTGACCAGAGCGGCCTTGTAGCCCAGATCGGCGGCTTCGTTGGTCAGTGCGACCGTCTCGCGTACACTTTCGGCGCCGGTCGCCGCGATAAGCAATTTATCGGACGCGGCATACTCGGCAACCCACGACCACATGCGCCGCTTCTCCTCGCGTTCGAGCAGCGCTCCTTCGCCCGCCCGTCCACACACCACGTACCCGGCAAGCCCGGTGCGATTCCATTTATCAATGTTGTGGAGGACTTTGATTTGCCAGATCTCGCCGCGATGATCGAACGGCGTGGCGACAGGGCAGAAGATGCCTTGCAGTTTCATGGAGGGATCGCAGTGGGGCAGGCGGTCTTGCTGCCTGCCCTCTGCCGACACTTAGGCGACGACGAAAATGACGACGAGCGTGTACAGCGCGAGCGACTCGATCAGAACCAGACCGAGAATCAGAACGCCGCGGATGGCCGCGACCGCGCCCGGATTGCGCGCAATGCCTTCGGAAGCCGAAGCCACCGCGCGGCCCTGTCCCAAGCCGCACAGGCCCGACGCGATCGCCATGCCGATGCCGGCCAGGGCGAATCTCCATTCGCGCGGGCTGGAAGCGGCCGCCGGGGCCGCCGTGGCCTGCGCCAGAGCGGGTACCGAGGCCAGGAACATCGCGGCCAGGATGACCGATAGAATACGCAACACCTTCATGAGTGTTTCTCCTTCGTGATGAATTGTTCCGGGGAGGTGGTTCGACACCGTCTACGGGGGTAGCGGGCGCTCACATCCGGAACGCGCAAAAACTCTTTAGTGCTCGTGACCCACGGCGCTGCCCACGTACAGCATGGCCAGCACCATGAAGATGAATGCCTGCAGTAACGAAACGAACACGTGCAGACCTTGGAACGCCACCGGGATCAGGAAATATGTCAAGCCCATGAATGCCATGGTGACCTGTTCGCCCGCGAACATATTGGCGTAAAGTCGGATGGTGAGCGAGAGCGGCCGTGCCAGGTGGCTGATAACTTCGATCGGAATCATTAACGGCGCCAGCCACGGCATGGGACCCGCGAAGTGCGCCGTGTACTTGAAGATGCCGTGCTCGCGCATGCCCATCCAGTTGTAATAAAGGAACACCGCGACCGCGAATCCGGCCGGCACCGCGGGCGTCATGGTCGGCGACTCAAAGCCCGGCACAATGCCGATTAAATTCAGGAAAAGAATATAAATAAAGATCGTGCCGAAAAAAGGCGTGTACTTCCGGCCGCCATGGTCGATGGCTTCGTCGGTCTGCTCTTCGAAAAAGCCGAACAGCACTTCGCACACGTGCTGCAGCTTGCCGGGGCGTTGAACCGAAAGGCGGCTGCGGATATACGCGAACAGCACCACCACGATCACGACCACCAGCAGCTCCATGGTGAGCCAGTTCTGCCACGGGTGCGCCGGATTATCGACCTTATATCCGATTAAATTGAGGAATTTATCGGCCGGTCCGGCGAGGTATTTATTGAAAAGGACAGTGGTCCAGACGTCGATTTCGGTCTCGTGCGCTTCGGCAGCCAGGAACATTGTGGAATTTTAAAGTCCGTGAATCAGTTCGTAGATGATTTCGGCGATCACAGCGGCGGCGGCGACCAGGAGTCCCGCGGCAGCCGCCATAAGGTTGACCCTTAAGTACTTAACTATAACATAGGCGATCACCGCGATGGCCGCGAAACGCACCATAAAGGTCCATGCGCCGGCGCGCGGCGGTGGGTTCGTTTCGCCTTCCGCCGCGGGCGGAGAGAGGGCTTCTACAACGCGCCGCCAGCGCCAGAAACTGGCGTAGGAAACGGCGGCGCCTGCCAGGAACCCGGCGCCCACGCTCACGCCGTAGATAAACACAAGTACACCGGATATGCCCAGCCCAATGATTACGATCAAGCGGCGGATGCGCCGCACGGGCCGGTCGTACACCACCTCGTCGGGCGGAGCGGGCGGCTGTTCGTCCTCAGACATCGGGCTTGTTCAGCTCCCGCACCAGTTCGATCAGCCCGGCCGCCACGCCCAGCAGCAGGAACACGATCTTCAGAAAACCGGTGTGAAACGCTTTGTCGAGAAAATACCCAATGACATACCCAACGAACACGCACGTGGGCAGTAGGAACGCTAGTCCGTAGTAGCGGCCGAACTGCCGCCAGGCATTGTCGTCGCGGGGCATGCGCTTTCAGTGTAGTGCGCCCCCTGGTCACACGGCCGGTGATGCACCTGCCCATCCGGCGGATGTGCGCTCGTCGCCGCGGGTCCATCATGGAATCGGAACGAACTCAACATGGAAACGTTAACTGCACTTTCGAATGAATTGGCCGGGCTGGTCGAGCGCGTCGCCGTGTCGGTAGTGGCGGTAGACGCGCGCCCTCGCTTCGTGTCCAGCGGCCTCATTTGGCGGGACGGCGTAGTGGTCACCGCCGACCACGGCATCCGCCGTGAGGACGGCATCACGGTACGCGGGCCCGGCAACGAAGTCTATCCCGCGGAACTCGCCGGCCGCGACAGCGGCACGGACCTTGCTCTGCTAAAGGTCACCGGACTAACCGCCGCGCCGCTTACACCCGCAACGGAGCCGCCGCGGTCCGGCGCGATAGCGGTGGCGGTCAGCCGCGCCGCCGCTACCGGAGCGTGCGCCAACATGGGCGTGATCAGCGGAGTTTCCGGACCTTGGCAGACCTGGCGCGGCGGCCGCCTCGACAGCTTCCTGCGCCTCGACATGGCGCTGTACCCGTGGTCGTCCGGCGGCGCTGTGGTCGATATCAACGGTGCGCTGCTGGGGCTCGCGACCGGCGGCCTGTCACGCGTGTCAGCGGTGGCCGTCCCCGTATCGAACATCGACCGCTCAATTACGCAGTTGCTCGAAAAGGGCCGCATCGCGCGCGGCTGGCTGGGCGTCGGACTGCAGCCGGTCGAAATCCCCGAGCACTTGCGATCGAAGCTGCCCGGAGCGCCGGAGACAGGTCAAATCGTGCTCGGTGTTGTGCCGGGCGGTCCCGCCGCCGCTGCAAACATCGTGCTCGGCGATGTTTTGCTAAGCATCGATGGCAAACCGCTCCAACGTACGGAAGAAGTGCAGACCGCGCTCGGCCCCGAAACCGTAGGCAAAACCGTAACGGCCGTAATCGTCCGCGGCGGCGAGCGCACCGAAACCAAAATCACGGTCGCAGAACGGCCCCAGCGCCCGCGCCGCCGACGGTGAGACCAGAACCGCGGGGCAGGGTTTCCAGACCGGCTCTTCCGCATGGCTTACGAGTAATCGAGGAGAAAGTTGAACCACACAGAGACGAAAAGCTACGATGAGCGTCCACTGCCGGCGGACTTCGGACAAGTCGCGGAGCAGTTGCGCCGTTCGACGGTTCGCGTCGCGAGCGGCTCGGACGGCAGCGGCTCCGGCGTCATCTGGCGCGCGAACGGTCTTGTCATCACGAATGCGCACGTGGCCGCTTCCGATTCGCCGCGTATCGAACTGTGGGATGGGCGTGCGTTCCCCGCTCGCGTTCTGGGCCGCGATCATTACCGCGACCTCGCGGCGTTGCAGGTGAACACGCGCGGTCTCCCCGCCATATCCTCAGACCGGCGCGACCCGCCGCGTCCGGGGGAACTCGCCATCGCGGTCGGCAATCCGCTCGGCTTCACCGGCGCGCT
>JAICMB010000425.1 GCA_025929455.1 Bryobacteraceae bacterium
ACAATACGATATCCGCATGCGCCTGGCGCGGCACGGGCTGGCGCCTACCGCGGCGAGCGCTCCGGCGCGTCCGCTGTTCAGTCATCCGAGCGAGCAGATTTTCGCAAACCTGCTCGATTTTTATTCCATTCCGTGGCAATACGAACCGCGTAGCTTTCCATTGCAGTGGGACAGCGCGGGCAACGCCACCGAAGCCTTCACCCCGGACTTCTATTTGCCGGAGTTCGACATGTTCGTCGAACTCACTACGATGAAGCAATCGCTGGTTACAAAGAAGAACCGCAAAATACGCCGCCTGCGCGAGATTTATCCGCAGGTGAATATCCAGGTGTTTTATCAGAAAGACATTCAGGACCTGGTCATGAAATATGGCCTTAAATAATACGCGGGTGCTGTTCACCGAGGAGGAGATCGACGCGCGTATCCGCGACGTGGCCGCCGAAATATCCGAAGCCTACGCCGGCAGCGAAGTAAAGATGATCGCGGTCCTTAAGGGCGCGGTCTTTTTCCTAACAGCGCTCACAAGACTCATTACTGTTCCTGTAAAAGTCGACTTTCTCGCTATTTCCAGCTTCGGCGGCGGCGGTCCCGGCGTCGTTCGGATTGCGAAGGACCTCGATGATTCCATAGAAGGTGAACACGTGCTGTTGGTCGAAGACATCATCGACACCGGCTTAACCGCGCGCTATCTCCTCCGCAATCTTGCCGCGCGCGCTCCAGCATCGCTGCGCATCTGCACGTTTCTCGATCGCACGACGCGGCGGCTGGTGCAGATGCCGGTCGACTTCCGCTGCTTCGAAATTCCCGACAGATTTGTCGTGGGATTCGGCTTGGACTACAAGCAGCTTTATCGCAATCTGCCCTACGTGGCGGTACTAGAACGGTGATTACCGCTTCCAAAGATTTTGTGACGGCACGCGTAGCGCGCGGTTGAATTTACTGGAGGCGTTTTCCCACGCGACAATGACTGTCAGAGCAATCAGCTCGTCGTCCGTAAAGACGGTGCGTAACTCGGCGAATTGCTTGTCGGAAACTTCGCGCCCAGTGACAGTCATGGCGTCGGCATAGGCCAACGCAGCGCGCTCGCGCGGGGTAAATAGGCCGCTCGATTCCCAGTCTTTTAGCGCTACGAGTTTCTCGTCAGATACGCCCAACTTGCTGCCGACCGCAGCGTTGATATCCTGTCAAAACTCGCAGCCGTTCCAGATCGCGACGCGGCGATTGACGAGCGCCTGCAGCGGCGGTTCGATCAAACCGGCTTCGTCGATAGCGCGCCACATGCCGCGCACCCCGCGAGATAGCGATGGTATGCGGGCATACAGTAAGTGGTTCGTGAGCGGCGCGCCCCACACGCGCGCCTGCGTATCTAACAGTTTTTGAATCTCCTGCGGTAATTCCTGATACAGTGCGGGCTCCACACGAGTCATGAAACCAGTATGGCGCGCACCGCTAGCGCATTCTTACGGTTGTAGTTGAGAAAACGTTACAACTTTCCTGTTGAATGCGTCTAAAGTCTGCCATCGGTATGAAGGCAGAAGCGGGTTGACAGCCTGCGCCAACAACCGGAGACAATTTGTTGACCGCGTCCGGTGAGAGAGGATTAGGAGAAGACACGCATGAACCTTGTACGGAAAGTTGCTTTTGCATCTTCTGTGGTTGGAATACTCGCGTTTGGGCTAACCGCGCAGACCGGCGGAGGTGGCAGCGGCTCCGGTAGCGGGAGCGGCAGCGGCACTGGCACCGGAAGCGGGAGTGGCAGTGGCGGAACCGGCAGTGGGGACAACGGCGGCGGAACCGGCACTGGGACCGGCGCCGGGGTCGGCAGCCAGACGGCCGCCACCTGCACCACAGCACCCTCGACGCTCTCGGCATTGAACATCGAGCGCCAGATCACACTGCAGAACACGCTCAGCACCCTCACCCCGAACATTCCGGCCGATGCGCTGGCCGGCATCACGAGCGGCGCGCTCGAGGTCCGCGAAGCGCTGACTTACAACGCTCAGAACAACACCCTGAACTCAACAATTTTCACCGTTGCGGCAGGTTCCCCGAGCCAGACTCCACCGTCCGTGCTCACGATGATTGCGCCGTTGCAGACGTCCAGCATCCAGATTTTCAACATCTATAACTCCTGCAATCCCGTTCCGAACGTGCTAATCGTCGGCAAGGTGTCCACCACCAGCACGAACACGCTGTTTGGTGCAGGCGGCACGGGTTCAACAGTCGGTTCGGGTGGCTCGGGTTCGGGTGGCTCGGGTTCGGGCGGCTCCGGTTCGGGTGGCTCCGGTTCCGGTGGTTCCGGCTCGGGTGGTTCCGGTTCGGGTGGCACGGGTTTCTTCCGCGCCACGCCTATGCTCGCCGGTTCGCGTTCATTCGGCTTGGCTCAAGCGGGCGACGCGGCTTCGTCGGGCACCTCGCTGGTTGGCTCCCTCGTCGCCGTATCCATCGGCTACACGATGGACACTCCGGCCGCGGTAAACAACGTGGTGGAAGTGGTTGCCGGAACGGTGGTAGCGTATTCGGCAGCGGGTGCGGGCACCGTATCGTTCCCGCCGGTCACGACACCGCCTCCGGGCTCCGGCGGCAACAGCGGGGCACCTACCGTTCTGCTGAAGATCGGCAACAACAACTTCTTCGCTCCGCCTCCCACGGGGGCGCTGCAAGTACGGCAGAGTCCGTTCGCGGTGGATGCCTCTGGCTCTACCGATCCGAACAACCTGCCGCTGACCTATTCCTGGTCGTCCGATAGGCCCGTGGCATTTGTGCCTGGACCCAATGCCGCCGCACCCAATATTCAGTTCGGCAGCGGCAGCGGCGACTACCGCATCACGGTGACGATTACTAATTCCGCAGGCGTGAGTACGACGGCGTCATTTACGCTCAGTTACTTCGGTAGCGGAATTTGACGCCTGAGGCGGCCGGGTGAAGCCGCAATTTTCACCCGGCCGCCTCACAACCTGCTCACGCCTCCACGCATCTAAACAAGATAGTGGAAGCGTTGAACGCCTTACTTTTGCTGGCGCCGGTTGTCGGCGTCGTGCTCAGCCCTGCCTTTGCGCGCGAACCGGATCGCGCCGAAATCCTAAACAACATCGAATACGGCCACGCGGGCGATTTCAGCCTGCGGATGGACGCTTATGTTCCACCCGGCGCGGGCCCATTTCCGGCCGTCATTATTGTCCACGGCGGCGGATGGATCCGCGGCGACCGGCGGCACAGTGTCGAGCCGCTGTTCGGGCCGCTGGAACAGGCGCACTTCGCCTGGTTCTCGATCAGCTACCGCGTGGCGAACGATTTCGCCGGGGCGTCGGCCTCGCACGGCATCCCGAACGCGCTCATGCTGGGCAGCGCGATCGACGACGTGCGGCAGGCAGTGGCGTTCGTGAAGCAGCACGCGGCAGACTACCACATCGACCCCAACCGCATTGCGCTCGTCGGCGAATCCGCGGGCGCGCAGCTTGCTTCCATGGCCGCGCTCGAACCAAGTCCCAACGGAAACGTTCGAGCCGTGGTGGCGCTGTACAGCCCGAGCGATCTGGCGGACCTGGCTTTGCACTCGCGGCAGATTCCGGAAGAGTGGCGCAACAGCATCAAGAACACGCCGTGGGCGGAGCTGCTGCTGGCCGGGCTGCGCAACCTTTCACCGATCAATCACGTGCGGGCGGACATGCCGCCGTTCTTGCTGATACACGGCACGGCCGATACGCTGGTGCCGTTTGAGCAGTCGCGCAATATGTGCGACAAAATTCGGGAGGCCGGCGGAACGTGCGAGCTATACCCGGTGCGCGGCGGCGGGCATGGGATGCGCTGGTGGGAGGCGGATCACCTGACGGCGTACAAGAAGGAGATGGTGCGGTGGCTTGAGAGAGAGCTGCGGGCGTGAAGAGGGCAGCCGGCGGAGACCGGCTGCCCTACGTGGTTAGAAGTAGAAG
>JAICMB010000482.1 GCA_025929455.1 Bryobacteraceae bacterium
CGGCGTCCTATCCTGGTTGCGCCGGTGTTTGGCCGGCGTTGCGATTGCGGCGGTTCTAGAGGGCTTTGAAGTCGCTGTTTATCACAGTACGTTCGAATGGCGCGATCTCCGCACCGATTGCCTGGGGGTCGTTCTTGGCGCAATGGCGGCGGTCGGGGCCGCGCGGGTGGTTTCCGCAATTGCGAAGCGCTGCGCAAAAAGACCATCTCTGTCGATTGCGGGCAACGAGCCCGTCTCCGTGAGAGGGCGAATCGGCGGCAAAACTCATACCAGGAAGTGATCGGCTAGCTTCGGTGCGATGGTGCGGGGACGTCTTGCGCGTTGAGGGTTGTCATCGTGGAGGGGCCGATATCGGGATTCGCCGCGCTGTCCGTCGCCTCGAACCCTCCTGTCAGCCCTAGTGCCTGTAACCGCGGTAGTAGCGGCGGCCGCCGTAGAAGCCTCGTCCGTAAAACAAGGAGAACCGCGGCCCCCAGTTATACGGATAGAATCCCGGACCATAATAGGACCCGTAGTAGGGCGGTCCATATACAGGCGGTGGGGGGCAGCCGTAAGGGCCGCAATAAGACGGTTGCAGGGCCGGCGGCGGTGGTTGTTGAGCGGCGTAGGTTTGGCGGTAGTCTTCCGGCTCAACATAACGGAACACTTGAGGCGCGCGATCCGTAGAGAACGTAACCGGGGCTACGATACGGAACGTGAGGACCGATTCAGGGTAGATTATCGTCGCGTGGCCGCGAGTCAGCAGCACCCCGATCGTACTCGCTGCGGCGCCGGCAGCCGCACCCAGACCGGCTCCAAATCCACCGTCCGCAATTCCGCCCACAGAAGCGCCAAGAGCGGTGGTTCCACCGATGGCTCCGGCATCGCGGCCCCGGGATGTTCCAGCCGTCGAATTCAGGAATTGGGATTGAATGGGCACCTGCTGCCCGTCGGCTAGCGTGAGATCCGTTAGCTGAATGCCAAGCTGCGACACGCCTTGAACACGGCCGGCCTTCTCGGCATTGGTGACCCGTCCGCCAATGGTCTCTCCGGGCTGCGCTGCCACCACGCCGTCCACAACGATAGGACGTACCAACGAAGCCGTAAACGAGTCGCCCACGTGGCTCTTATCTGATGAAAGAGCCTGGTTCAACCGGACCGTGATAAAAGTCCCAGGCTTAATGGTCAATTGTGCCGGAACGGGATAGGCCGGCTGGTTATTCGGCTCCGGACTTTGTTGCGCGTTGGGATCGACATTCCGATCCGGAGAGTAGTTTGGATTCGACGAGTCGTTCGGTGTCTGCGATGTATTTTGCGGTTCGCCGACGCGCTTCCATCCGCCGGTTGATCCCGTATCGCTTTGCCGGTCGGCGGGGGGCGGAGTGTACGGCTGATCTTGCGCGAAAGCAAAGCTGGTCGCTCCCAGCAGAGCCAACAGTAATGAAGCGCCGCGAATCCGATTGTTCATAGTAGTCACTCACCGTTTAGATAAAAACACGCCCCTGTAACAGCACGGGACCTGCCAATCGTCAATGTGCCGAAGACATTGATAGGATGCCGTGAACACGGCGCTTCGACTGGTCGGAATGCACCGGAGGTGGTTAAATTCAACCACGCCTGCCAAACGCGGACATTCGTATGGGTTATCCTGGACAAATCGAACGCAGCGCACGTTAGGGGCACACGGGTATTTAGGTCTCGCGCGGGATTAGCGATCGGCTGTCAAGCTGCAAGAAACAATAAAGTTTTTGGATGCCGCGTCGCGGCATCACTTTGAGGCGCGCCTGGTGAATCCCGGTGTGCCGGTCAGGACTTAGTTATGGGGTATTGGACGCTTAAAGTACTGTTGGGATCTGAATGGGAATGGTGCCTGTTCGACAGCGAGATCGAGGCGCACGCCACTTACGCTGCGATATCGTCGGACTACAAAGAAGAAGTGAGGGGCGCGCATCTCGTCACTCCCAAAGGCGTTGTCCGGCAATTGAAGCAGCACGACATCCGCAAACACCAAAACAACTAGACGCTCGGTCCGCTCGAAGTGCCGAGCGGCGGTTCAGCCGATTTGATCTCGTCGGGTAACCGGCGCAGATTTTATTCCGCCTCTTTAGTTAAGAGTGGGAGTGTCGGTATGCGAGGCGAAGAGAACAGGCGCGCCACGGCGTGTCTCCTCTTCGCCCCTTCGATTCGCGAGGCACTGGAACTCCAGTACACTCAAAGCGACTGCAACAACCGCAGTTTCGAGTGGCGGCTTCGTTTGGACGAGCGCGCGTACACACGAGGCACTGATGCCTCATTCTATGATGGAGCTTTGAAGGTCTTCATGGTTGCTCTTCCGGCGCGTGAATTGCTGATACGCGTCTTTTACGCAGGCCTGATATTTGCCTCATCATTGTCGCTTGGCAGGGTGGCCGCGCAGGTGATCGATTTTGAATCAAACGGCCTCCATTACCAAGCGATGACGCGGGATGGGGTGACCGTCACGTTCGCCAAGCTGCCGCCCCGCATTGCGAACTACAGCATCATACAAGTCACCGTAACGAATGGCTCGCCCGTCTCGTGGTCGGTACGGCCGCAAGACTTTACGTTTTACCGGCAGGATGGGGAAAGTATTCGCGCAACCGACGCCGATCTGGTGATCAGCTCGCTGCTGGACCATGCGAGCAAGCGCGACGTGGTGAAACTGGAGGTGCTCTATGAGGCGAGCATTTATGCGCTGCCTCCAAACTATCGTTCCACGGCTGGTTACGAGCATCGACGGGAGCAAGCGATGACGATCGCGGTGAATGCGAAGTTCAAGGCCGCCGCCGCAGCGTCCGCGATTACGTTAGTGCCAACCAAACTAAAGCCTGGAGGATCGACCGATGGCGCAGTGTTTTTCTTGAATCAGGAAAAATTATTTGGTCCAGGGCGCCTGGTTGTCAACACAGCCGGAGAGATTTATCAGTTCGATGTGTTTCCCGACGTGTTGCTGAAGACGAAATAGGATGACCATTCACGAAACCGACCTGGCGGGCTTTATTGATCTTCACGCGCACACTAACGCGTCCGATGGATCGCTGACGCCGGGCGAGCTTATTGCAATGGCGTGCGGAGCCGGATTGAGCGCGCTGGCAATTACAGATCATGAAACCTTCGCTGGCTTTGAAGCGGCGCGCTCCGCCGCGGACGAATGCAATCTGGATCTGGTGCGGGGAATAGAACTGAATACATCGGTGGCGATTCCGAACGGATTGGGACGGCGCACTCTACACCTGCTTGCCTATTTCCCCGCCGGCGAGCCCTCCCGGTCGTTCCTCGAATGGATCGCGCTGCAGCAGGAACAACGGCGCGAACGCAACCGTAATCTCGCGGAGCGCCTGCGGCAACAGGGCGTTCAGATCACGCTGGCGGAAGTGGAAGAGCGGGGCCGCAGCATTGCAGGCAGGCCTCATTTCGCACGCATCCTCGTCGACAGGGGGTACGCTACCGATATTGCCGATGCGTTTCGGCGATTTATCGGGGAAGGGGCTCCAGCTTTCGTCCAAAGGACTTCGCCATCCACACAGGAGGCGATCGAGGTCGTCCGGCTTGGCGGAGGAG
>JAICMB010000014.1 GCA_025929455.1 Bryobacteraceae bacterium
ATTCTGGCTCTGGCTCAAGTGGGACAAGCACCCCTACAACAAGAAAAACGGCGGTCCGTGCGTGAACCGCAAGCACTTTCTGCTCTGCCGGGATACGCGCGAGGCCATTAAGGCGCGGTTGGCGTTCGCCATCGACCGCTGGAGCCACAGCGGCGCGCTGTTCGCCTGGGACCTGTGGAACGAGATCCACCCGTCCTATTCGCAGGACAGCGCAGAGTGTTTCGGCGAGTTCATCGAGGAGCTGAGCTTTTTCGTCCGCCGCCGCGAACTGCACCTGCACGGGCGCTCCCATCCGCAGACCGTTTCGGTTTTCGGACCGCATATGGTGCTCGACCGCCGCATCCCCGAGAACATCTTCCGGCACCCCTCGCTCGATTTCGCCAGCATCCATTTTTATGAGGAAGGCACCATCGACTTCCCGCGCAACACCGTGGACGCCGCGCTGGCGACCGGGCGGCTGATGCGGGACGCGCTCGCGGAGCTCTGCGACCTGCGGCCCTTCATGGACAGCGAGCATGGCCCGATCCACACGTTCAAGGACCACAAGATCACGCTGCCCGAGGCGTTCGACAACGAGTATTTCCGGCACATGCAGTGGGCGCACATGGCCGCCGGCGGCGCGGGCGGCGGCATGCGCTGGCCGAACCGCCATCCGCACTCGCTGACGCCCGGCATGCGGGTCGAGCAACAGAACCTGTCGCGCTTCCTGCCGCTGATCGACGGGGGCCGGTCGCGCCGCCGTAAGTGGAACGCGGAAACGCGCGTTTCAAATTCGGCGATTACGCCGACCGCCTGCGGCGACCGCGATCAGGCGATCGTGTGGCTGCTGCGCATGGATCAGATCGGACCGGATGGCATGTTGCGGCGCGATGTAGCGCCCGCGCCGGTCAGCGTGACGGTGCCGTGCCTGCGGTTGGGGCTGTACGAGATTACGGGGTTCGATACGGCGGCAGGCGAGCCGGTATGGACGCGTGTGCATGAGAACGCGGACGATCTGAGCCTGACGTTTGAGACCGAAGTCGTGACAGACCTCGCCATCGCGATTCGCAGACTGTAGATCCAGTAGGACAGGTAGTCCTTGCTGCCTGTCCTCGGCCGAACGTCTACCAGCCGGTCCGCTAATGCAAAGCGGCCGAGGACAGCCAGCAAGACTGGCTGTCCTACTTGTTGAAATAGAGCGTGACGTCGACCTTGTTGCCGCCGGTGACCTTATTCTCCGAGCGCGTCGACTTCAAATTATTGAAGATCTGCTCTTCTTTTAAGCGCGAGAGGAAGTGGTTCGGGTAATCGACGTTGAACGGCTTGCCGGGCGCGAGGCCCCATAGCTTGCGAATAGCCGGCTCCGTCTCTATATCCAGACCGACGATCGCCAGTTTGCCGAAGAAGAACTGCGGTCCCGGTTGCACCCGGTAGACAACGTCGACTGTGTGCGTCTGGTCGTGGTAAACGCGAGCGACGGTGCTTTCCGCCTGCATGTATCCGCGGCGGCGGAACAGGTCGCGAACGCGTTCGTTGCCCTGTTTTACGAGGTCGAAGTTGGCGACAGTGCCGGTTTTTAGCGCTGCGGCGTCCAGCACCGGCGAGGCTTCCACGCCTTGCACATGCACCGCGCCCAGCTTATAAACCGGCCCCTCGTTCACCTGCACCGTTACGATCACGCCTTTGGTGCCCGTATCGGCCGCCGCCGTGATCTTCGGAAAGGACACCCGCACATGCCCGATGGCGTCGTACAGCGGCCGGATGTTGTTATCGAGCAGCAGCCGGAATGCGGGTTCATCGTACGGAACCCCGCGCGCCACGCCCGCCATCGTGTTCTGCAGCGTCGTCGCGGGGATGACGGAGCTGCCTTCGAATTCCACGTGGGCGATCGTGGGCCGCGGCTTGTCCGGGCGAAACAGCACGGTCAGCTCCGGCGGAATCTCCGGCGTCAGCTTGCCCGCGATGGCTTCGTGATAATTCTTCCTTACGGCCAAATAATCCGCGATCAGCTTGCGGTAGTGTTCAAGCGCCTCTTTTGTCGCCGGCACCTTCTCGCCGAACAGCGGGTCCTTTTGCTTCAGGTATGCGGCGATCTCAGCCTGCGTGGCGGGCAGATCCTCCACGCGAAACGGGTACATCGCGCTGACCTCGACGACTTCGAACGTCACGGCGTAGCCTTTTTGGTCCGGTGCGGGTTGGTACGCGTAACCCGCACTCTCGAACGCGCCGGTCGCCATGATCCGGTCGCGCGCGGCATCGAACGTGGCCTTGTCCGCGGGCATGCCGATGTGCAATCTCGAAACAGCCAGGATCTGCTCGCGGGTGTATACGTCGTTGCCTTTTACTGCGAACGTTTCGAGCGGAAAATCGCCCGGGCGTGGTGCGCGTTTGGCCTTGCGCGTCTGCGCGGGCGTCGCCAACATACACACACCAGCGATGCCGGCGGCCAGCAGTACGGTTTTTCGCGAAAGCATCAGGATTATTGCACTTCGGCCGTGACGAACATCATGTGGCCGGAGCGCTCGATCTGGAGCACTGGAGTATCGCCGGTCTTCATCGGTTCGAGCTTTTGACGCAGATCCACCACGGTGCGAATGGGCTGTCCGTCCACAGAGTAAATGACGTCTCCGGGCTTCAATCCGGTTCCGCTGCTTACGTCGATGGCGCGCCCAGCGGCGACAATGACGCCGTATGGGTTGCGTAGATCGGGCACCATGGCCGCGATCTCTTTGTCGATGCCGATGCCGAGGACGCCCAGCCTTTGCACCAGATTCTTCGCGGGTGTCACCATGTCTGCAAAGCGCTCCGGGTCGCCCGGCACATCGATCACCGGCACTTCCGCCGACACGCGCTGTGTGCCGCGCAGCAGTTCGAGCCGCACCTTCTCATGCATGGCTTCGCGGTAGACATTCACATCCAGCTGCCGGGCGTTCTCCATCGCCTTGCCGTTGAGCGATAGCACGATATCGCCGATCTTGACGCCCGCCGTATCTGCCGGACCACCCGGCAACACATCGCTCACCAGCACGCCCCAATCGCGCTGCAATTGCAGACCTTTCACCAGCGATGGTGTAATGGTCTGCGCATAAAGCCCGATCATCCCGCGATGGACGTGTCCCTCCTTACGGAGCTGATCGTACACGCTGCGGACGATATTGCTCGGAATCGCGAAGCCCAGACCCTCGCTGCCACCCGATTGCGAAAGGATGAACGTGTTGATGCCCATGACGCGGCCGTTGGTGTCCACCAGCGGGCCGCCGCTGTTGCCGGGATTGATCGGCGCGTCGGTCTGGATGTAGATCATGTTGTCGTCCGGCCGGATCTGCCGGGCAACCGAGCTGACCACGCCCATGCTGACGGACCCCTCGAGTCCCATTGGATTGCCAAAGGCCAGCACGACTTGCCCCTGCCGCAGCGAGTCGGAGTCGCCGATAGGCAGCGCCGGCAAGGAGCCGACGTCGATTTTCAACAGCGCCACATCGGTTTCGCGGTCCATGCCCAGCAGCTTCGCTTCCAGCATCTGCCCTTCGGGCCGCAGGATGGAATGATGACCGGGCGTCTCCTGGCGTACGGCCGGCAGCCGCACCTGAATGCGCTGGGCGCCGCGCACCACGTGCGCGTTCGTGACGACGTAGCCGTCCGGATCCACGATCACACCGGAGCCGGTGCTGTGCTCGCGCGCAAGCAGGCTGCTGCCCTTATCCGAATCGCTGTCGTCCGGAGCGGCGTAGCCGGTAGAAAACACCTGCACGACGGAGGAACGGACCTGGGCAGTGAGGCCTTCGAGCGAATCGCTCAGGCTCGCCAGCGATTGCACGGGAGCGCGCCGCGCCGCCGCCGCGTGGTCCTGGCCGAAAACGAGGCAGCAAGAAATAAAAAACGAAGCCAGCGCAGCATGTTTTATCGCGTTGGAATGGTGCCGCATACAGTCCTGTACACGGGACGCGAGTAGAAGATGTTCGGTGACGTGCGGCGCGCGATTATCCGATACGGGCGCGCAAGATCCGCAGCGCGCGGATGCCCTGTTCGGCCACTTCGGAGTCCGGGTCCTTCGAAATCCACTCCAGATATTGAACGGAATCCTGCCCCCCGCTCGCTCCAAGCGCCTGGGCGATGCCGATCTTTTCGTCCTTGCTGGGCGTCTGCTTAACGATCTGATAAAGCGCAGTGCGCACCTGCGGGTCGCGCGAGAGTTCCGTCAGATACGCGCGTGCGACATCGCGGTAGCCGCCCGAATTAAAGCGGTAGACGATGTACTGCAAGGGCGAGCTTTCGGCGGTCTGCCGCTGGCCATCCGATACCAATGCAAACGCCATCGCCAGCTTGGCATTCATCTTCTTTTCGTTGTTGAATGCCTGCTCTAGTGTCGGCACGTCCGCCGGATTTTTTAACCGCGCCAGGCCCTCGGCAGCAGCCGTGCGCATGTCGTCATCCCTGTCATTCAAGCGCGCCAGGAACACGGGGCGCGTCTGCTGATCCGGCATCATGGCGAGCGCGCTGAGAGCGGCCTTACGGACCTTGCTGCTGGACGAGCGGTCCAGGATGTCCCGCAACGTAGGGATCGCGCCATGGTCCTGCAGCAGGCCGGTGGTGTCAATGGCCGCGATCTGCACCTTCTCATCGAGATCGCGCAAAACGAACTCGACACGGGGGCCCGCGGCACGATCGCGGATCTTTTGCAGAGCGATCAGCGATTCGTACATGACGCCGCTATCTTTCGATCGCAGCGCCGCGATAAGGTCATCCTCAGCCGCGCGCCCCCGCAGAATCCCGAGCGCGCGCGCCGCGCTGGCCCGCGCGTCCATGCTGACGCCGGAACGCGTAACGCGCCCGAGCGCCGCAATCACTTCCGGACGCACATGCACGTATGGATCGATGACCTGGTCATTCGTATCTGTGAAATGGCTCTTCACGGCCGTTGTCGCGCGCGAGAAATGCGCGCCCAGCCCGGTCTTCACGTAACCAGGCAGATAGAAATTAACGAGCCCCTCGACGGCGCGGATCTGCACTTCCGCCTCGTTGTCGGAGGTGGCCTGGATCAGCGGCTCAAGGCTCCTATCGGTGCCGATATCGGTGATCGCCTTGACGGCTTCCGCACGCACGTCGATATCCGGATCGTGAAGATACGGAAGGAGCTGCGCGATCACGCCGGAGCCCTGTTTCGAAAGGTCCCGGATGGTTTTGATGCGCAGTTTGGCTTCGTTTGTCGCGGCCGCCGCCGTAGCGGCGCACAACAGCGCGCTGAGCGCCAGCGCGTAAAAGGATTTACCGAACGAACTCCACATGGATCTTCTTTGAGATTAAACCCGCGTCGTATCCCATATCGAGCAGTTTCTGCGCCGCGCGCGGGACGACCTCGCCGGCATCGACAGTGAAATGGTTCACGTACATGCCCACGAATTTTTCCGCCAGGCGCGGCTCCAGATCGCGCGCGAACTGCAACGCGTAGTTGAGCGATTCCTCGCCATGATCGAGCGCGTACTGGATGCTTTCGCGCATCAGGCGGCAGCACTCGGTTTTGATGTTAGCGGGCAACTCGCGCAGGAGCGCGTTGGCGCCCAGCGGCAACGGCAGGTCGTACTCTTTCTTCCACCAGCGGCCGAGGTCGAGGATGTTGTGCAAGCCGCTTTTCCCGTACGTAAGCTGGCCTTCGTGAATCACCAACCCGCCGTCAACGGCATGCTCCGCGACCGCCTCCAGAATGCGGTCGAACGGCATCACGACCGGCTCGAAATCCGGCTCAAAGAGCTTCAGGGCCAGATACGCGGTCGTCATTTTGCCCGGAATCGCGATCTTTTTGCCCTTAATCTCGGCGGCGCTAAACGGGCGCGCGCTCACCACCATCGGTCCGTAGCCGTCTCCGACGCTGGATCCGCTGGCCATCAGGACGTATTTATCCGCCACATACGGGTAGGCGTGATAAGAAATCGCGGTCAGCTCGTAGGCGCCTTCCATGGCCTTGCGATTCAGCGTTTCGATGTCTTCGAGAACGTGCCGGAAAGTAACTAGCCGCGAGCGGATCTTGCGGGTCGCCAGGCCATAGAACATGTAGGCGTCGTCCGAATCCGGGCTGTGCGCGCATACGATTTCCCTGACCGTGGTGGCTGCCATAGACGGAATGATCTTCAACTATAACAAACGGGTTGCGGCGCTACCGGAAAACCGAGGCGTCGAACAGGATCATCGCTGCGGGCCGAATCGCCGCCGCCGGACGAGCGCGAGATTCGGCTGCGAACCGCCGAGCGCAGCGAGTCTCCTCGCGGGTTCACGCGCAATCAGGGCTCTTCAGCCTGCATGAACGAGCGCCGCCGTCTCTTCAATGCCGGTCAACTCCCGGGCGCGCCGGAGCGATTCGTCGTCGAGAACGAGCGTGCTCCTCATTTGCATTGCTATGCATCGTCGCTACCAGATAATTCAACGCCGGTTTTGATACCCCGACGCGGGCACGCGTGTAAAGTCCGGGATTTTCACCAGGCAAGGTGCGGTTTCGATTTGTTGTCGAGGTTTGGGTACGCCAGCCGGCCATTATCAGCAACGCCGCGCCCCATCCAGCGAGGCCGAGCACAAGCTCAGGTCTGAGGCTTTCTCGAACGCTTGTACTCGCGAGCAGCCCGCCCTGCCAGCGTGAAACCGTATTGAAGAACGCATGAGTAGCGATCGCCGCAACGACGCTTCCGCCCGACAGATTGAGGTCCGAGTTGCGCTTGCAAGCGCGGCAGAGGGAACCCCCTCCACCCGGGTTCCTCGCCGAGTGGTCCCCCAATTAAGTGGAGATCGAAAATACGGATGGCGAGAGCAAGCTGCCCCATTCGAGCTGTGACCACGGAGCGGCTGTGAGCACGAGCGCCGGAACAACGACGAACCTAGCCATCATCAGCGATGGTGAAACGATTGCGCTTACGAGCACGGCTTTTAGCGCCAATCGCCCTACAAGTGGGCCAGCGCCGCTGCGTTAGTCGGAGCGTGATCAATGCTGCGGCGGACGGAGCAAAGCTTCCGGCTACGGCCATCACTGGTAGCAACAGATGAACCGGTATCCACCCAAGACCATCGCGAGAGAGTCCCAGCGAGCCGAAAAAAATCCAAGCGATCGCATACGCCAGCACAAAGAAGAGAACGATCTCACGCCGTACGCGCGCGTCGTCATGGATCCGCTGCACGTGTAAATCGCCGCTATGCCGAGTACGCGCGCCCGCGATGCTGGCCGATCAAAATCTGGAAGAGACGATGCCCGATCAACTCATGCACCGATAGCAAATCGCGATTCGCCGCCGCCACCGCCGCGGCATCGTGTGGGTCGGAAACCTTGCCGCCGCCCGCCTTGAGCGCGTCGGTCGCCTCTTTGATAATGGGATCCGAAAGGACGTCGCCCGCCATTTCCCACAGCGTGATGAAGCGGTCCACGGCCGTCGGGAAGCTCACGGCGAACACGCCATGATTGCTCGTCGTGCGCGGCGGCTTGTAATCGAGGTTGAACGGACCGTTGTAGTTGTGGCTACGCAGCAGCACCAGTACGTTGAGCCAGTCGAGCGGGTTCACCAGCCCGACCGCGATATCCACGTCGTGCTTCAGCCGGTAGCCGTCATTGATGTCGAAGTGCCACAGCTTACCTGCCAGCAGCGCGCGCGCCAGCGCGGCCCGCGGAGCGCCGCCCCACATCAGCTCATGCAGGTACTCGGGGTTCAAACCCACCATTTCCGGATGCGTGAGTAGTCCGGATGCGATAAACGCCAGCATCGCGTCGCTGGTCGGCAGCAGAATCTCCGCCTGCGGCTCGAACGGCTTCGCTTCGAGGCAATGCTTCAGCGTCGGACGTCCGTGCTTCTTCGCGATCTGAATGTCGGCTTCGCACGCGGCGTTAAGACTATCGGCATACCAGCGTAGCGTCTGCATTTCATCAATCGCGCCCTGCGTGTAATAGCCGAGCGAGCCCGGCCAATACACCGCAAATTCCGCGCCCAACTCGTGCCCGATCCCGACGGTGTTGGACACGCGCCAGTTGGCGTATTCACGCACTTCCGGCGATTCCGCCGCCGGGCTCGCCGCCCACACCGCGTGGAAGAACGTTTCGGTCGTCACCATGGAGCACTTCAGCCCGTTCTCGTTCAGCGCGTTTTTGATGCGCCCCACGATGCGCGCTTGCTCGTCCTTCCCCAGCGCGTCCGTCGGAATCACGTCCGTGTCGTGGGTACACCAGTACCCGATGCCGATCTTGGCGTATTGCCGGATCACTTCCTCAAACGGCACCGGCTGCCGCGTCGGCGCATGAAACAACGCCTGACCTTCATAGGAGGCGGCCCACTGCGGACCGGTTATGTAGTATTTCCGCCGCGTTTCCGGCGAGTAGGATCCGCCGCAGGCGGACATCAGTCTGTCGACGAGCGCTTGCTGCTGGTTGCGGGCTACAGGTGTCATGGCGTAATCAAATGATACTGCGCCCGCTCCGACCTTATAATGAGGGTGTCAGCGGCCTTGCATGGAAGAACTGAAGAGAAAACTGGAAGCGGAAATCGCGGCGCTCGAGACCGAGTTGCGCATCGAACTGCCGCGTGAAATTGCCCGGGCGCGCGCGCTCGGCGATCTCAGTGAAAACGCCGAGTACCATGCCGCCAAGGAGCGTCAGGGCGTCGTCAACGCGCGCCTCGGGCAGTTGAATGCGCGCTTGCGCGAAATCTCGATGATCGATACCAGCCGCATCCCCCATGATAAAGTGGGCCTCGGTTCGACAGTAGTGGTACTGGACCTCGACAAGGACGAGGAGGTCACTTATAAGCTGGTCACTAGCGAGGACGCCGACGTGCATCAGGGTCGCATCTCGACTAGTTCGCCGATCGGCCGGGGGCTCGTCGGCAAGAAGGCCGGGGACACCGCGCGCATTCAGATCCCCGGCGGAACCAAGGAATTGGAGATCCTGCGGCTCACCACAATTCACGATGACAATGCGGCACACTAGCGGGCCCGTCCGGGTTCGCTTCGTCGTAAAATCGGTAGGATTGCCATGACCGCCACTCGCGCCATCGGCGTTGCTTTTGGGAATTTGATCCGGCTCATCGTGCGAGGGCTCGCGCTCTCGCATATTCACCCGAACGTACTTACGTTCATGGGTCTGGTCGTGAATATCGTCGCGGCGTTCCTACTCGCCGCGGGCCAGTTCCGCACGGCGGGCATTGTCATGATTTGCGCGGGTCTGTTCGACATGGTCGACGGCCGCGTCGCGCGCGCGACCAATCAAGTAACGCGTTTTGGCGGCTTTTTCGATTCCGTGCTGGACCGCTATTCCGACCTCGCGCTGCTAACGGGCTTGCTGGTGTATTACGGCTCCATCAACCGGCCGTTTTACGTGGTCCTGACCGCAATTGTGATGACCGGGAGCGTGATGGTGAGCTACACCCGCGCGCGGGCAGAGAACATCATTCCAAGCTGCAAGGTAGGCTTCATGGAGCGGCCGGAGCGCTTCGTACTGCTGTTCATAGGCGCACTGTTCGACCGCATGGCGCCGGTGCTGTGGGTGATCGCGGTGCTGGCGAACATCACGGTGATCACGCGAATGGTGTTCACCTATCACGAAACCAAGCGCCTTGAAGACGCGCAACTGCGCGCCGCGCCGGCCAAAACGCACCAGATTTCGTAACGCGCGACGGGAAGTCAGTGGGGCGGCCGGTTTAGCCGGCTGCCCTTGACCGTGCACGCGTGATCCCGAGCAGGCGGCACAAATCGACCGAAAGCACCATGCGGTTGGATCTTTTGCCGACGAGGCCGATTTAACAATCGGCCGCAGGTTGACATGTCAACCTGCCCCACGGCGCTGTACGCGCTAGGTTAGCGCACGTTCAATGCGCCGGTCGGGGATCAGCCACATGATCGCCACAATCACGTAGCCGGCGCACGCGATCCACGGCTGCAGGAATGCGAGCGGAATTGCCACGGCATAAATAACGATTGAGATTTCGCCTTTCCTGTCTTTACCAATGGACCTTGCCAAAGTTGAGTCTTGCCCGTGAAGCCTGATAAGTGTTCGTGTAAGGACGAAGTAAGCGACAGCAGCTAACAGCAGGACAATTCCGTACAACGCCGCCGGCCAAGCGCTCAGTTGATTCTCTCCCAACCATGCGGTTGTGAATGGAACGAGCGATAGCCAGAACAACAGGTGCAAGTTGGCCCACAGAGTTGCACCGTTTACGTGTTGAGTCGCGTGAAGCAGGTGATGGTGGTTGTTCCAGTAAATGGCGATGTAAGCGAAACTCAGAACATAGCTCAAGAAAACTGGAACGAGTGGCCGCATGGCAGCGAGGCGAGTCCCATGCGGGGATTTCATTTCCAGCACCATAACCGTGATGATGACGGCGAGCACTCCGTCGCTAAAGGCTTCCATGCGTCCTTTGTTCATGGCTGAGGCGGGGTTGGCGTGTTCGAGCGGGTACGATGGCCGCCGCTATCCCGCGCGCGGCCGGAAATGTAAATCCACCGCGTACACCGGCAGAGCAACGTGTACTACGTATAGCGCTTCTACATGCACAGCGCCGGCGTCCGTGCGTGTAACGTGCACGTCCGCGCCGTGCAGCGGCACTCCGAGGCGGGCGGCCTCATTCACCACCATCGCGCGCACGACATCGGGGGCCCGCGACGCCGTCGCCGGGTCGTCAGCGACAGCCGAAACATAGCGCTGTAGTTTCCAATTTGTAATGTAAGGAGGCGCGAGCAGCGCTGCGATCGCTACCAGAGCCGCCAGCACCAGCACGCCCAGTGCGACGCGAATCCGCGCCAGCGGTTTAGCGGTCTGTGTGGTTGCTCTCGAGGGACTCAAGCTCTTTCCACATGTCTTTGTGCGGCTCCCAATCCGGGCGCTCCGGACCGGTCAGCTCCACCTGCGGCACATGCAGCGTGCCGTGGCCGTAAACACAAATGTACTCCGTCTGCGGCCGGCCGAACAGCAGCATGTTGGCCCACGAGCCTCTCGCGATAGGCATGCGAAGGCGCCGCAAGCAGGTACGGCAGCGCGTGCGCTGGTCCCACACGATGACGTACAGAATCCCCGCTCCGATCAGCCAGAACACCATCATCGCGGTTGTGTACCAGAGATCGTGTGCGAACAGATCCTGCTGCGAGTAGAAGATCCCGTCGCGGCGCGGGAAGGCGGACTGGATCGCGCGGAACAGCCCGTACATGAACAGCGCCGCTATAGCCAGCTTCGCCGTCAGCCAGCCCCAGTACCTCATATCGTATTTGACTCACCCAGGCGATACAAAGTTCCGCACTTCGGCGAGCGGCGCTACGCCTGTGCAGCGTCGAGAGTTACGGATTTTCCGGCCCGATAAGCGAGGTTCGCCAGGTGCCCGGGACGGGCGGCCGCAACGCCGGTTTCGACCGGCGCATTGGGCTGTTTACGGCTCCGCACGCATTCTAAGAAATTGCGCATATGCGCGACGGTGCCGTCGTCCTTCGATGGAATTTCCGTCTCGGGACCGCCGAAGCGGTTGCCTTCGCGATACAGGCGCAGACTGTGACGGTTCAGTTTGATAGTCGCTTCCGTGCCCCGGAACTCCAGACCGCCGTCGTCTACCGACGAGATCATGGTGCCGTCGTAGGAGGCGATCCAGTTCGGGTACTGCACCGCCGCGTCCAATGTATCCGGGCAGTCGCGCTGCTTAAAAACGTATTTGTTGCCCATCATGATGGCGCTTTGCGGCGTGTCCGACTGCATGGCCCACTGCGCGACGTCGATCCAGTGCGTGAAAAGGTCCGTCATCGCGCCGCCGCCGAAATCCCAATACCAACGCCATACATAGAAGCGGTCCTGATCGAACGGCTGCTCCGGCGCGGACCCCAGCCAGCGTTTCCAGTCGAGCTTCGAGGCGTCCACTTCGCGAGCCGGGCCGTGCGGCTGATAGTTCTGGAACCAGTAGGTGCGGACCTGCGTCACCTGACCGATCTTGCCTGAGAAAACCATTTCCGCGGCGGTTTGGAAATGCTCCCAACTGCGCTGCTGCATGCCGCACTGCACGATGCGATCGGTCGCGCGTACGGCTTTGATCAGCGCGGGCCCTTGTTCAAGGTTGTGCGTGACCGGCTTCTCGACATACACGTCTTTGCCCGCCGCCACGGCGTCGCTCGCGATCTTCACATGCCAGTGATCGGGCGCGGCGATTACGACCGCGTCGATATCTTTGTTGTCGAGAATCTCGCGGTAGTCAACATGCTGCGAGGCGTTGGTTCCGAACTGATCCGCCGCCTGCGCGCGCCGCGGCGCGTAAACGTCGCAGACCGCCACCAGGTCCGCCATGTCGGCCAGTTTCAGGCAGTGCAGCAGTTCACGGCTGCGCCCGCCGGTCCCGATCGCGCCCACGCGAATGCGGTCGTTCGCGCCCAGAATGCGTTTTTGCGAAAGCGCCGTGAGCGTCGCGGCGGACGCCAGAAATTCGCGCCGGTTGTGCAACATATCGGAATTATCATAGCCGAAGCCGTCGTGGCCCGCGCAAAATCTGCCCCATTCCGCCTGTGAATGCGTGTGGCGCTGTTCGGCGATACGCCGGCCAGCGCCGCATTGAAACACGTTACTGGCATCACGGCCGGGCTTCGTACACGATATTGAACGGTGTCTCCGTAGCTCTGCGGAACTGCTTGAATCCGGCCGCGGTGACAACTTCGCGTATACGCGACTCGCCGGCCTGCGCGCCTAAGCACAAGCCGACCTCCTGGGATCGCGAGCACGGCGTACACAGCAGCGTTGAAAACGAATAATAGACGCGCCCCACCGGATTCAAGTTGTCTTTCAGACGGTCGTTAGCAAACGGCTCTACGATCATCCAGGCGCCATCTCTTGCCAGTGCTTGACGCACGTGCGCGGCCCCTCCGACAGGGTCGCCCATGTCGTGCAAGCAATCGAAAACCGCTATGAAATCGTATCCCGTGCCAGGAAAGTCCTTGGCCGTGGCCACCTCAAACGTTACGCGGTCGTCGAGACCGGCACGACGGGCGGATTCGCGCGCGGCTTCAATCGACTTCTGGTGATAGTCGAATCCGAAAAATCGAGAGTTCGGAAATGCGTTCGCCATCAATAGCGTTGATGCGCCCTTTCCGCATCCGACGTCGGCCACTCGCGCTCCCGCCTCGAGCTTGTCCTTAATACCGTTCAGCGCCGGAATCCATGAACTCACCAGATTGGCGGCGTATCCGGGGCGGAAAAACTTTTCGCATCCATGGAAAACGCTGTCGTCATGTTCATGCCAACCCATGCCCGCGCCGGTGCGAAACGATTCCGCGATGCGGGGGACCGCCGCAAGCGAGCCCAGGGCCAGCTCGAATGCTCCGGGCAGGTAGGCGGGGCTGTCTTCGCAGGCGAGCGAGAAGGCCTGTTCTGGGCTAAGGCTGAACTCATCGCTAGCGTCATTATAATTGACGTATCCGCCGGCAGCTTGGGAGGCGAGCCACTCACGCACATAGCGCTCGTCCGTTCCCGTTTTCGCAGCCAGTTGACGCGAAGTTAGCGGTCCACCGGAGAGGGCCTTGTACAATCCTAGCCGGTCTCCGATGACAACCATTCCGGCATGAACTGCCGCACCGAGATCAGTCACAAATTGCCCGATAAATTCGTTCAGCTTATTCATATCGAGAGCTGAAGCTTGTGCCGTACTCATAGCAGTAATATCCTTTCCAAATCATCGAATCTGATTTCAAGGCATCATGGCCAAGGCTATGACGCCGGTGTCACTGGTTCTGACCCCCATCGAACGCCTCGCACGAGACGTTTGGATGCCAGTTAACGAATGAGCCGCTGGGATTGCTCTTCCATGCCCAGACATGGAGTGTGTAGAACGCCGGGAGACCGAACCGGTTCGGGCTGGCGAACAAATGATAGCGCTGTCCCATGAGCTGCGGCGGGCCCGAGTGTTTCGCATCCCATGGACCGGCGAGAACCAGATAGTCCGCGCCGATCAGGCGGCGCCCTCCGCCAGGCGTGGGTTCGTAAATGACGATCTGCGGGTGGGCCGCATCGATCGCGCCGGCATTCACCAGTGCGCCGTTCACATAGTGCAGCCCCATGGCTCCGGCATCGGGGCCGGTCACGCAACCGAATTGAAGAACATATCCCTCCGCCTCAGCGACGGCGACATCTTTGAAACGCTCGGTCGCGTCGCGAACGGCTTTGATCAGCGGGCTTTGGGTGCCCGCGCGCCCGGGCGCCTGGTCCCGGTGCATTATTGCGGAGTCGGAATGCGCATCTTGCGCCGGTGCGGCCGGCGCGGCGATGGTCATCAGAGCGAGCGCGACCGTCGAAACGAGTAAACACTTTGTGGATCGGGTCGTATCCTTCGCGATTGCGTAAAATTTGCATGTACTCATGTATTGGTCTCCCTTAGCGGACGGCGCTGCACAGCGGCCGTAGCCGCCTCAATCCTGTCCCGCGCAGACATGTTCTGCTAGAATGCGCGGGTATAAGCTTTGCTTAGCCTGCTCCTACGGACAGCGAAGGCGTTGAGCACTCGTCCAGCATTTGAAAAATAACCCGCATCGACCCGCCGAGTAACGAAGGAACGCCAAAGGAATTCCGAAACTTGAAAATGCGAACTACCTGACGCTGCTGAACCCAGAGAGAGCATGTGGATACAAGTCACCTGACTTATGAATTCGGCGAGTTTATGGTGGACTTGGTACGGGCATGTCTCCTCAGGGCAGGCGAAGAAGTCAAACTGCGCCCCAAGGTATACGACATGCTCATATACCTGGTCGAGCACGCAGGACAGTTGGTTGGCAAACAGGAACTAATGCGGGCAGTCTGGCCCGATTCCTTCGTTACCGACGATTCGTTAGTGCAATGTGCTCTGGAGCTACGTCGCGCATTGGGAGATCGTGGCCAGGCATTGCTCAAAACCGTGCCACGCCGCGGCTACATATTCAATGCCGAAGTGGCAGGAACATCTGCGCGCCCTCGGGATCCCGAATCCCGGTTAGGACGGTCAGGCTGTCGCGAGATCCCGGCTCAGACCGCAACCTCACCCCGTAATGTTCCAACGCCACGCACGCCACTGATTGGAAGAGAGCAGCAGTTGGCCGACATCACGGAACTGCTGCTACGCGCAGACGTCCGGCTCCTAACCCTGACAGGTCCGGGAGGCGCGGGTAAGACGCGCCTGGCGATCGCGGTGGCAGCCATAATGGCGGAACACTTTGCCGCAGGAATTGAATTCGTTAACCTGGCTTCCATTACCGATCCCGAGTTGGTGGCCACGGCTGTGGCAGGCGCAATGGATATTCGGCAGACAGCGAACCGCACCATACCCGAGCTGATTCGCGACCAATTGCAGAACGCCGGGCCGTTACTGCTGATACTGGGCAATTTCGAGCAGGTCTTGCCGGCCGCCACGCTGGTGGCCGAAACGATCGAGGCATGCCCGGCGCTTAAGATCTTGGTGACCAGCCGCGCTCCCCTTCGCGTGTACGGAGAACAGGAGTTTCCCATTTCCGCGCTCGAACAACGGTCGGCGGTTGAATTATTCGCGCAGCGCGCGGCCGCCGTCCGCCCGGACTTCACCATGACGCCGGAAAACTCCGCTACGGTTCAGGAAATCTGTTCGCGGCTCGACGGACTGCCGCTCGCGATTGAGCTGGCAGCCGCACGAATTAAGGTCCTCTCTCCAGCGGCTCTCCTCGACCGGCTGCAAAGCCGGTTGCAGCTACTAACCGGCGGAGCGCTCGACCTACCGGAGCGACAACAAACGTTGCGGAACACGATTGACTGGAGCCACGGGCTTCTGACCGAGGCTGAGCGAAAAGTGTTTCGCCGGTTTTCGGTGTTCGCGGGCGGATGCGCGTTGGATGCCGCCGAAGCGGTCTGTGACACCAATACCGATCTCGGTGCCAGCCTGTTTGAAAATCTATGCTCCCTCGTCGACCAGAATTTGATTCAGTCCGCGGAAACGCGCGGCGCCGGTCCGCGCTTCTCGATGCTGGAAACGATTCGCGAGTACGCGCTAGAGCGGCTCGGTGAAAGCGGTGAAGAACCGGCTGCACGGCGGGCGCACGCCGCTTATTGTCTGGTAGTGGCCGAGGAAGGAAATCCGGAGCTCAGCCGCGAGGCACGGGCATCTTGGCTGATGCAATGCGATGCCGAGATCGAAAATTTCCGTTCCGCGCTCACGTGGCTGTTCGAAACTCACGAGCTGAACTGGGCTTTGCGGCTCTGTGGAGCTTTGTTTCGGTTCTGGGACACGCGGGAGCATCTGAGAGAGGCGCGCGCGTGGCTGGAAGCCGTTCTGCACTTAGCCGGCGCCGAGTGGCCAAAAGAACGCGCCAGGGTATCGCATTTTCTCGGCGCACTCGCCACCGCGCAGGGAGACTATCCGGCGGCCGAGCGCTTCTTGAATCAGAGTCTCTCCCTCTATGAACAGCTGGGCGACCGCGCCGGCATTGCAGCCTCATTGAACGCCCTGGCAGTATCGGCGCGCGATCGCGGCGACTACTCCGCGGCGCAGCGCAATTTCGAGCGCAGCCTGGCCTGCTGGCGTATGCTACCGGACCGCTTGGCGCTCGCGCGCTGTCTTCATAACCTCGCCAGTGTTATAAAGGCGCCAGCGGACTATGACCATGCGCGCGCGGCGTTGAGCGAGGCCGCGTTGATATTCGAGGAGCTCGGCGATCGCACTGGTAGCGCCTGGACTTTGAATCAGCAGGGCGATATCGCCCGCGCGCAAGGCCACGTCGCCGCGGCACGCGCGCTATACCAGCGCGCGCTGGCGACATTCCGGGAAACCGGTGACCCGTGGGGCTCTGCTCGCTGTCTGACCGACCTGGCCTATATGGATTGCGCCGAGGGAAACCATGTC
>JAICMB010000366.1 GCA_025929455.1 Bryobacteraceae bacterium
CATTGGTTTAAACCTACATTGCCCGTGTGCCGACGGTGACGCCCAGCGCAGCACAACTCGATTCCATTACGCAGATCGCGGAGTTCGCTTCTCTTCCGCTCGATTGCGGCGTTACGCTCGCACCCGTGCAGGTCGCCTATGAAACGTACGGCGCGCTGAATGCCGGGCGCACCAACGCCATTATGGTGCTGCATGCGTTCTCCGGCGACGCGCACGCGGCTGGCATCGCACCCGATACCGGACACCCCGGCTGGTGGGACAGCATGATCGGTCCCGGCAAGGCCTTCGACACCGACAGGTATTTTGTCCTGTGTTCAAACGTGCTGTCGGGCTGCCGCGGCACTACCGGCCCCACCTCGGTTGACCCCGCGACCAATGTGCCATACGCGATGCGCTTCCCGCCGGTAACGATCGCCGACATGGTGCGGCTGCAAAAGCGCTTGCTCGATCATCTCGGCATTGAGCGGCTGCTCGCCGTCACCGGCGGTTCCATGGGCGCGATGCAAGCGCTGCAATGGACGGTCTCCTATCCGGAGAGCGTGGTGGCCGCGATTCCAATTGCCGGAACGGCGCGGCACAGTGCGCAACAGATCGCGTTCAACGAAGTCGGGCGGCAGGCCATCATGGCGGACCCGGACTGGAACGAGGGCGACTATTATTCATCGCACCCGCCCGCGCGCGGCCTCGCGGTGGCGCGCATGGTCGGCCATATCACGTACATGAGCAATGACTCCATGCGTGAGAAGTTCGGCCGCAGGCGCCGCAACGAAGACGTCTTCGAAGTAGAGAGTTATCTGCGGTATCGCGGCAGCCAGTTTGTCGACCGCTTCGACGCCAACTCGTATATCTACATCACGCGCGCCATGGACACGTTCGATCTGGCCGAAGGGCACGGAACGCTCGCCGCCGCGTTCGAGCGTGCGCTCGATACCCGTTTCCTGGTCATCAGTTTCAGTTCGGACTGGCTCTATCCGACGTACCAGTCGCTCGAGATCGTCAAGGCTCTGCGCGCGCGCAACTGCGACGTGGCCTACACCGAAATTCCATCCACGTACGGCCACGATGCATTTCTGGTGCAGACCGGCGCACAGACGGATTTGATCCGCGGATTCCTGGAGAGCACGTTCGGGCGGCGTTCGTGACGGCCGCCGAACAAGCCGGCGCGGCGGTCTCGAACGGGCAACTGGACGGCCGCAGCGATTTCACCATTATCAGCGGCATCGTTACTCCGGGCGCGCGTGTGCTCGATCTCGGTTGCGGCGAAGGCGAACTGCTGGCTTGGCTCGCGTCGAATAAGAATGTCGCCGGCCGCGGCGTGGAGATCGCCGGCGCGAAAGTGCAGCGGGCCATCGCGCGCGGCGTCTCCGTTTATCAAAGCGACATCGAAGAGGCGCTGCCGGATCTGCCTGGCGATGCGTTCGATTTCGTGATCCTAAGCCAAACGCTGCAGGAAACGCACGCACCGCTGCACGTCCTGCGCGAGATGCTGCGCGTAGGCCGCCTTGCCATCGTGACGTTTCCGAATTTCGGGCACTGGGGCGTGCGGCTCTCGCATTTACTGACCGGGCACGCGCCGAAGACGAAGCTGTTCCCCTATGAGTGGTACGAGTCGCCGAATATTCATCTGTTGACCGTGCGCGATTTCGAGGCATTGGTCGCCCGCGAGTGCTGGACCATTGAGCGGCGAGAGTTCCTCGGGCGCAAGCGTCCGGTAAAGCATATGCCGAATCTGCTGGCGGAAATCGCTGTGTTTCTGCTGCGGCGGTAGGCCCTGGCCAGTGTCGCGCGTACTCTACCGCTGTTCCACCAGCGCGCGAAAGCGCTTCACCAGGATAGAAAAGATCGCCGCCGTGATCTCCATGTTGTCGGCCAGCAGGTCGTAGAAATCCTCTCTGCCGATACGCAGCAGTTTGGATTGGTCCACAGTCGCGGCGTTCACCTGCATGGGGTCCGTGTCGAACAGCGCCCAGGCGCCGAGCACATCGCCTTGCTTGGCGACGGCCGCCGCCCCGCCTGCCTGCTTCAGTTCCACCGCGCCGTCCAGCACCACGTAAAGCGCCTCCAGCGGCTTGCCCTCTTCGAGAATCGTCTTGCCCGGCGGCAAATCGATTTCATTGGCGATAGTCGCGATGCGCGAAAGCTGTTCGGGCTTCAAATTCTTCAACAACTCGACGGCCTCGAGCGCGATCACTTTCTCGATGATATTGAGCTCCGCCATCGGTCAGCGCGCATTCAGAGTATCACGCGTTTACCCCTTGACAACATCCGCCATAGGTGTTAATTTTTACGCAGATTGCGAATTTATCCGCATCTGATTTGGGCGCTTATGCTTGTTTCCTGCTCGTTGCAACGCTCCGGCCACCAGCCGCCCGCCGCGCCGGAGAGAGCATGGATTGACCTGCAGCCGCGCTGGCGTATCCGGGTCGTAGCGCCACTGCCGGACGCGGCAAAATTCAGCACGCTTCCGGAGTCTGCATGTGGCGGCACGATCACGATGCAAGCACCACCCGGGTTCGGATACAACACGTACCTGTTCGCGCTCGACCCGCGGCGGGGCGGCGGCGTACGCCTGCGCTTCCTTTCGGCGACCGCGACCGTCGCCGGCAAAAGCAGTCCCGCAACGCAACCACGGCCGCGTCTGTTCGATTTTCCCGCGCGTTTTCGCTACCTGCGAGTTTTCTACCTGGTGCGCTCCAGCGCCGCCGATCATGACATGGCGATAATCGCGGCGCAAACGCCGCAGGCTCGCGACGCGCTTACACAAGCCGTTCGCGCGAACCCCGCACAATGCCGCCCGGCGCCGGACGCGACCTGTTCCTACCTGCCGCCCGGCGTGGCCGTTGTTCCCGAAAGGCCCGCTCCCGGCGCCCCCGGCTGGGTTCCTATACAGTGAGGATCGCAACATGACCGCGCCCGCCCCGCATCTCGAGTCCGCACTCAGCCGCCGCGAGCGCCAGATTCTGGACGTGCTTTACGCCCGCGGCCGCGCGAGCGCCGCCGAGATTGAGGACGCGCTCCCCGGACATCCCAGCAACTCCGCCGTGCGAACCATCCTGCGCGTGCTCGAACGCAAAGGCCTGGCGCGCCACATCGAACAGGGCCTGCGCTACGTGTACCTGCCCGCGGTTCCGCGAAACAAGGCGCGCCGCTCCGCGGTGCAGCGCCTGCTCAAAACATTTTTTGACGGATCAGTCAAAGAAGCCGTCGCCGCTTTCCTTGACCCCGCCGCGTTCCATCTCAGCGAAGAAGACCTGGACGAGCTTACTGCTCTGCTCGAAAAGGCCCGTCAAACCAAGCCCTCCAAGGAGGCAAAATGATTCGACTACTCGATACCGCGACCGCCGCCGTGGTCATCCTCGGCGCCGCTTGTCTTGCGCTCGCGTGCTTGCGCCGCGCCTCCGCCCCCGCGCGCCACCTGCTATGCATCTGCGCGCTGGCCGCCTCGCTGGCGGTACCCCTACTGCGCGGATGGCCCGCGCTCGCAACGCCGGCGTTCACCTTTCGTGCCGCCGCGCTTTCTGGCGTCATGAGCATGCCGCGCGCGTTCCCGTGGGCCGCGCTTCTCGCCGCCATCTGGGCGTTTGGAACCGTGCTGCTCGGCATACGGGCCGCGTACGGTTGGCTGCGGGTCGCCCACCTGCGCCGCCGCGCGCGGCCGTTTGATGATTTCAACGGAATCCCAGTTCGCACCGGCCCCGTCGTGTCGCCGCTCGCTTGCGGTCTGGTTCGCCCTCTGATCGTGCTGCCGGAATCCGCTCCCGGCTGGACAGGCGCGCAGCTCCGCATGGCGCTGCTGCACGAAGCGGCGCACATTGCCCGCCGCGACTGCTGGAGCAACCTGCTCGCGCAGATCGTCTGTGCGGTTTATTGGTTTAACCCATTCGCGTGGATCGTCGCGCGCCGTGCCGGTTTGGAGCAGGAAATAGCCTGTGACGATGCCGTGCTCAACGCCGGCGTACCTGCCGACGGCTACGCGTCGTTCCTGCTGCACTCCGCGCGCACCCTCACGTCGTCATCGCTGCTCGCGTGTGCCATCGACGGGCGCAGTAGCGCACGCATGCTACACCGGCGCTTCACCAGCCTGCTCGCCGCGCGCGCCCGCAATTCCGGATCACCGCGCCGCGCGCACACCGCCATGATCGCAGCCTGCGCCGCCGCCGCGTTCTTGTTTGTGGTGGTCCGCCCGGTCTGGTCCGGTCCGCCCGAGAAAATCGGCGGCGACGTCACCGCGCCGCGGCTAATTTACAAAGTCGAGCCGCAGTACACGGACGACGCGAAAGCCGCGGGCATTGAAGGGACCGTCATCCTCTCTGTCGTCATCACGGCCGATGGTATGCCGACCAATATCCAGGTGAAGCGCGGCCTCAATGAAGGTCTCGATAAA
>JAICMB010000793.1 GCA_025929455.1 Bryobacteraceae bacterium
AACCGCATCGCCGAGCAGATGAAGCCGGCGTTTGCAAATTTCGGTCTGGCGATGGACACGTTCGTAGTCGAGAATGTGTCACTCCCGGACGAGTTGCAGAAGATTCTCGACCAGCGCATCGGCATGAATATCGTCGGCGACATGGGGCGCTACACGCAGTTTCAGGTGGCGCAATCTATTCCGGTTGCGGCCGCAAATGAAGGCGGTATCGCGGGTATTGGCGCGGGGCTCGGCGCGGGGTTGTCGATGGCGCAGGCCATGACCGACGCGATGCGCGGCGCACAGGCGCAGCCGCCGCAGAATCCGCCGCCTCCCGCCGGTGGCGCGGCAGGTTCGACGCCGCCACAGCAACCTCCGCAAAATCCGGCGGCTCCGGAGGGCGCGGCGCCTGCTGGAGGCGGTGGTGGCGCGGCCGCGGCCGATACCAAGTTCTGCCTGAACTGCGGGCACAAGATTCCGCGCGCGGCGAAGTTCTGTCCGGAGTGTGGCACCGCGCAACAATAATGAACGGCATCGAATGGGTTGTGGAGGCGCACGGCTGTGACCCCGACGCGCTAAAGAGCCGGCGCCGCCTGGAACACTTGTTCGACAGTATCGTAGCGACCATGTCGCTGCACCCGCTGGGCGCCGCCGCGTGGCACCAGTTTCCGGAACCGGGCGGCATCACGGGTGTGGCGCTGCTCGCGGAATCGCACCTGGCGTGCCACACTTTTCCCGAGTACGGCTCGCTGTGCCTCAACTTGTTCTGTTGCAGGCCGCGCGAAGATGCGGGTTTCGAAGCATTGCTGACAACTGAGCTTGGCGCGGCGCGCGTTCGCGTGCGCAGCATCGAGCGTCCCTATGAGCTTACGAACGGCTAATTGCCCCAACTGCGGCGCTCCGGTGGAGTTCCGCTGGTCCGGC
Source organism: Bryobacteraceae bacterium (assembly GCA_025929455.1). Next base: position 904 of record JAICMB010000793.1, read on the forward strand.
GCGGTGCAGACCACGTGCTCGTTCTGCCATTCGATCATTGTGCGCACCGACATCGATGTGCGCGCGGTCGGCAAGGTGGCGGACCTGCCGCCGGAGACATCGCCCATCATGATCGGCACCAGCGGCGTGTATAGCGGCAAGTCGTTCGTGGTTACCGGCCGCATTCTGTATGAATACGAACTGGGCGGCTGGAACGAGTGGCATATCGTCATCGACGGCGGCGCGAGTGCGTGGCTCGCGGACGCGCAGCTCGAGTACGACATTTCGGTGTTGACGCAGGCGCCGTTTGCGTTTCCGCCGCCGGAGCAGATCCAGCGCGGGCAGGCGTTTCATATGGGCAATCACGATTACCAGGTCACGTCGATTACGCGTGCGCATTACCGTGGCGTCGAAGGCGAACTGCCGTTTCAGTACTGGGACAAGTCGGACGTGATCTTCGCCGACCTGCGGACGACCACGGGCGATTTCGGGACCATCGATTATTCCGAAAATCCGCCGCTGCTGTTCACCGGGCGCGCGGTGCCGTTCGACGATTTGCATCTGAAGAATCTGCGCATATTTGAGGGCTGGACGGCTGCATGAGTTCGCCCGTCTTCACGCCGCCCGTCGTCAAAACGCGAGCGTTGAATTGCCCAAATTGCGGGGCAGCGGTGGAATTGCGCGGCTTCGGCCACACGCTCAGCGTGGTATGTCCGAATTGCCGCAGCATTCTCGATACCAGCACGCCGGAGCTGAAGATCCTGCAGCAGGCGCAGCAGAACGCGCCGATACAACCGTCGCTGCCGCTCGGCGCGCGCGGCAATCTGGACGGGACCGAGTATGAGGTGATCGGGTTTCAGCAGCGCGTGTCGGGCGAGGACGACGCGTT
>JAICMB010000547.1 GCA_025929455.1 Bryobacteraceae bacterium
ATCCGCGACGCTGCGGCGCGGCTTGGGATTGCGCGCGCGAAGCCAATCAAGGAGGCGGTGCCGGACGAGATCACTTACGGCGAGATACGGCTGGTGCTGGGCGAAATGCGCAAGGTGAATAAGTAGCGGTTACCATGGCGTTTGGCCCTCCGCTTCTATAACACTCTGACGCAAACCGTAGAGGAATTTCGCCCGGCGCACGGCAACGAGGTTCGCATGTACACGTGCGGACCGACCGTGTACAACTACGTCCATATCGGGAACCTTCGGACGTTCACGTTTCAAGACATCCTGCGCCGGTGGCTGCGCGCGCGTGGATACAAACTGAACCACGTCATGAACATCACCGACGTTGATGACAAGATTATCCGGAACGCGGCGGCGCAGGGCCAGAGCATCGAAGAGTATACGGCTCAATTCACGAAGGCGTTTCTCGACGACGCGGCAACTCTGCGGCTGCAGCGGCCGGAGCATTTCGCGAAAGCCACCGAGCACATCGGTGAAATGGCGAGTTCCATAGAAGCACTGCAGCAAAAGGGCTTCACGTATGCCAGCGACGGATCGATCTACTACAGCATTCAGCGTTTTCCGGAATACGGCAAGCTGTCGCACACGGATTTTCACGGCATGCGAGCGGGGGCGCGCGTGGATGTCGATGAATACGACAAAGCCGACGCGCGCGACTTCGTGCTGTGGAAGGCGCGCAAGGAAGGCGAGCCGTTTTGGGAAACGCCGCTCGGTCCGGGGCGGCCGGGCTGGCATATCGAATGTTCCGCCATGGCAATGAGCTATCTCGGCGACACGCTCGACATCCACGCCGGAGGCGTCGATCTGATATTTCCGCATCACGAGAACGAGATCGCGCAGTCGGAGGCAATTACGGGCAAGCCGTTCGCGCGCTACTGGCTGCACTCCGAACATTTGAATATCGACTCGCAGAAGATGGCGAAGTCGGCGGGCAATTTCTATACGCTGCGCGATCTCTTGGACCAAGGCTTTCATCCCGAGGCGATCCGCTATCTGCTGCTGTCGGTGCCTTACCGGAAAAAGCTGAACTTCACGTTCGACGCGCTGCACGCGGCCAAGCAGGCGATCGACCGGCTGCGCAGTTTCAAGTTGCGCCTAGAGACGAGCACGTTTCCGGAGGGCGCGAACGAGGCGATCACGAAGCGCACGGCGGTGGCGCAGCGCGCGTTCGAGGAGAGCTTGGACGACGATCTCAACACCGCCGAGGCGCTGGCCGCGATTTTCGAATACGTGCGGGACGCGAACACAGCGATGGACGCGGACGAGTTTCGCGCGGAAAATGCTCGCGAGGCGCTGGCGCTGTTGGAGCGGTTCGATGCCGTGGTGGACGTGCTGCGCCCATCGGAAAAGCAGGGCGGCATGAGCGATGCGGATATCGAGCGGCTCGTCGGCGAGCGCGCCGCGGCGAAGAAGGCGCGCAATTTCGCGCGGGCCGACGAGATCCGCCGCGAGATGCTGGAAGCCGGAGTGGTGCTGGAGGATACCAAGGACGGAGCGCGCTGGTTCCGGAAATAACATTGCGATGAAGATTGAAACGAAAGCAGTGCACGCGGGCGACCGCAAGCCGCTGGCAGCGTGCATTCCGGTGACGACGCCGATATTCACCGCCACCAGTTACGTACATGAGTCGATGGCGGCGCTCGATCGGGTGTTCGGGCGCGAAGAAGATGGCTATTCGTATGCACGTTACGACAACCCGACGAACGCCGCGCTGGAGGAACTCATGGCGGCGCTGGAGAACGGGCACGGCGCGCTGGCGTGTGCGTCGGGGATGACCGCGATCCACGTCGCGCTGCTGGCGGCTCTTGCGGACCGGCGGCGTTCGGTGGTGGCGGCGAACGCGCTATATGGCGCGACCGTGAATCTGCTCACGAAGGTGCTGGAGCCGGCGGGCGTGGACGTGCGATTTGTCGATATCTGTGATCTCGCCGCGGTGCAGCGCGCGGTGGACGAAACGCGGCCCGGCTGCATTCTGATGGAGACGATGTCCAACCCGCTGCTGCGCGTGGGCGAGATCGATCGCATTGCGGAGATGGCGCGCGCGGCGGGAGCGGCGCTGATTGTAGACAACACCTTTGCGACGCCGCTGCTGGTGCGCCCGCTCGAGCTGGGCGCGCACATGAGCGTGCACAGCGCGACGAAGTATTTGGCGGGGCACGGCGATGTGCTGGGCGGCGTGGTGGTGTGCGACGAGCCGCATACCGAAGTGGTGCGCGTGCTGTCGCGGACCATCGGTCCGGTGATGGGGCCTTTCGAGAGCTATCTCACGATGCGCGGGATCAAGACATTTCCGCTGCGCGTGGAGCGGCAATGCGCGAACGCGTGCCGCATCGCGTCGTGGCTGGCATCACATCCGCGCATTGAGCGGGTACACTATCTGGCTTCGCCGGAACATCCGGATGCGGCGGCGATCCGGCGCCTGCTGCCCAACGGACCGTACGGCGCCATCGTCAGCTTCGAGCTGAAGGACGCCGGCAAGGAACAGGTGTTCGCGTTCATGGACCGCCTGAAACTGGTGGTGCGCGGAACGTCGCTCGGCGATGTGCACACGTTGATGCTCTATCCGCCCATGGCGTCGCATCGCGATATCGCGCCGAAGCAGCGCGAGCGCATGGGAATACGCGATGGACTGGTGCGGCTGTGCGCGGGCATCGAGGCGGCGGAAGATATCCTCGCGGATCTGGAGCAGGCGCTGGCGTAACGTGCGGCCGAGCGCAGCCGGCAAAAACCGACCGGCTACGCCACGCCGCGCTTCGTCTGTCCACTGCAGCAGCGCGAACGCATGGGAATACGCGATGGAATGGTGCGGTTGTGCGCGGGGATTGAGGCGGCGGAAGAAATCATCGCGGATTTGGAGCAGGCGCTGGCGTGACAGGCGGCCGCGCGCAGCCGGCAAAAACCGACCGGCTACGCCACGAAGATAGGGCGGCCGGTGTTGCTGGCTGCCTTTCGTCTATCTACCGAACCGCCGCACCCGCGGCCCGGACTTGATCCACAGGTCGATGAAGTTGTTCACCAGCTCCGGCGCGATATGCGCCGAGACATTCACCTCGTTTTTGTTTTGCTCCACCTGTGGCATCGTAGAGCTTCAGCAGGTCCGGACGGTTATCGGGCGTGCTCAAGCGGCCTAGCCCGATGATGCC
>JAICMB010000267.1 GCA_025929455.1 Bryobacteraceae bacterium
AACGCGTACTCCAGCGCCACGTGGGTGTCCGCCGGATCGATGCGCATGGCGGCGGCGAACTGGTCGCGCGCGGCTTCGTTTTCGCCGATTTTCAGCAGCGTGTAGGCGAGGTCTTTGCGAATCGACGCCCGCTGCGGCGCGAGCGCGACAGCGCGCTCGAAGCTCGCGATAGCCGCGTCGTAGTCGCGCACGCGCAGCGCGTCGTAGGCCTTGGTCAGCGGCGCGTAGGCCGGATCAGGCGCCTGCTGCGCGCGCAGCCCTCCCGTGAGCAATGCGGCAACCGCCACGCCGCCAGACAGCCACCCGCACCACCGCATACACCCTCCCGGAATTGGAGTAGTGCAGGGCAGGACGCAAAAATCTCAGATGGCAGCGGCATCGTGCGGCAAGCGGCGCGATGCGGCTCCACTCGGGCGTATGCGCCGGTGACGTGCAACGTTAGAAATGCTTGAGCTCGTAAGCTCCACAATCGCCGCCACTTTCCCTTTTACCGCCGGGCCGGCTCTGGTGGCCCGCGTTGCTCCATGCTGTCCTGGTAACGCGCACAAGGGTGCAAGTTACTCTATGAACCCGTTCAGCAAAACGGTCGATAGGTCCTCGGCGCCACCTTGGTAGACCTATGGTACGTTTGGGATTCGCTAGTTCGGCAGCGGAGAGACCTGATTGCAATTCGGCCCGGGTGCGAACGGCCGAGAGTCAAGCCACTGGGCGCAATGGCTTATCAGAAACCAACTTGTTCCATTCTCATCCAAAAACGAGAAGGCCTCGTATGCTGCGTAGATCGCCTAAGGAGTGCAAAGTGCCAGCACCTGCTGCTGCCCGGAATGATGCCTGGTCAGCGCCAGCACGAAGCGCCTCCGTCATAGAAGAGCAGATACAAAATTGGGATTACCGCCTTGAAAGCGTGCCGAAGCGGCCGTCAGGCGTAGTAGAAGCGGCATTGGTCAGGGTTCATGAGACCGCGCTTGTCATCGAAGTAGATGACGAATAGGACAGATTACTAAAATTCCGAATGGGCACTGCAGTTGGGCCGGTATTCCGGTGGTATTCGGTTGTAACCGGCGAGGACATTCAACAAGGCGACATTCTCGACAGCTGCCCTGTTTTCTCACCGCGCACTGTTGACCTCGACAATCCTGCCGAACGTGCCTTTTTCAACTGGGGAGCGCGACGTCGTCATCATGACGCAGAGCTGCGATCTCGTTAAAGGTCAGAAGAAAACTCTGGACCATGTGCTGCTGTGTGCTGTTTGGGCACGATCGAGTTTCACCGCGGGGCACCTTTCGACAGTGAAAGGGCTCGAAGACGTTCGTCGCGGCAATTTACCGGCCTTTCACATGATAGGAGCGTGCTCGGAACCTGAGTTTGAGGCCGACGTGCGCATCGTCGAATTTCAACGAGTCTACTCATTGCCGGTCGACTACGTCCGGCAGCGCGCGGCCGCGGCGAAGCACCTGCGGCTATTGCCGCCTTACCGCGAGCAATTGTCGCAAGCGTTTGCCCGCTATTTTATGCGAGTCGGCCTACCGAGCGACATACCGCCATTTCGTTAAGCCCTGGGAGCTATTACGACGCGAGCTTCGCGTTCAAATGGATATCCGCGCCGCGGAACAGCTTCGACACCGGGCAGTTCTCTTTCGCCGCCTGCGCGAACTTCTGGAAGCCCGCGTCATCGAGCTTGGGCACCTGCGCCTGCGTATCGAGATCGATCCGTGGAATCGCGAAACCGTCACCCTGTTTTTCGAGGTGGACCTTAGCGGTCGTATGTATGCGCGTGGGCGGAAATCCCGCCTGCGTCAGAATCATCGATAGCGCCATCGAGAAGCAGCCGGCGTGCGCGGCGCCGATCAGTTCTTCCGGATTCGTTCCGGGCGCGTTCTCGAAGCGTGTGCGAAAGCTGTAGGGACCCGAAAAGGCGCCGCTTCCGAGTTTCATCTCGCCGGCGCCATCCATCAGGTTGCCTTTCCATTCGGCTTCAGCGGTGCGTACTGGCATTGTTTCTATTCTTCCTCCGTGTAACGGATGCGGTTGGACCCCGGATAGTGTCGTGGGGCAGCAACCCGCTCGCTCACGCTCGCGGCTCAGTTACGCTGCACGAAGGCAGCGGAGCTCTACCCCGCCAAAGCTTCCTGCATGGCCGCCTCGTGCGTCTTGTGCTTGGGGCGAAGCCAGCTCTGCAAGTGCTCCATGTAGATGTAAATCACGGGCGTGATATACAACGTCAGTAACTGCGAAACGACCAGGCCGCCCACCACCGCGAGGCCCAGCGGTTGGCGCGCGTCGGCGCCTTCTCCGTAGCCGATCGCGATCGGCAGGGTGCCGAACAGCGCCGCCACTGTGGTCATCATGATGGGCCGGAAACGCAGCATGCAGCCGGTGTAGATCGCCTCGCGCGGGCTCTTGCCCTCGCGACGCTGCGCCTCGATCGCAAAGTCGATCATCATGATGGCGTTCTTCTTCACCACGCCGAACAGCATGATCAGGCCGACGAACGCGTACAGGTCGAGCTCCTTGTGGAAGAGCTTCAGCGTCAGCAGCGCGCCGAATACCGCCGAGGGCAGGCCCGACAGAATCGTGATGGGATGGATGAAGCTCTCGTACAAAATACCCAGCACAATGTAGATCACCAGGATCGCGATGATCAGCAGCACCGACAGCCCCTTAAAGGACCGCTCGAACTCCTTCACGGTGCCCTGGAAATCCACGCTCAGGGTTTGCGGCATGCGCAGATCCCGGATCACCTGGTTCATGCGGTCCGCCGCTTCGCCGAGCGAATAGCCCTGTTTCAGGTTGAACGAAATGGTCGACGCCGGGAGCTGGCCAAAGTGATTTACGTTCAGTGGCCCGGCGGTGCGATGCACGTCGACGAGCGTATCGAGCGAAACCAACTGGCCGCTCGACGACCGCACGTACAACTTCGACAGCGCATCCGGTCCGCGCTGGAACCGCGGCTCCAATTCCTGAATCACAGAGTATTCGTTGACCGGCGTGTAGATGGTCGAAACCATGCGATCGCCGTACGACGTGTACAGCGCGTTCTGAATCTGCTGCGCCGATATGCCCAGCGACGTCGCGCGGTCGCGCTTGATGTCCAGCATCAACTGCGGGCTGCTGATCTGCAGATCGCTGTTCACGTCTGTAAAGCCGGGCAGGGTGCGCATTTTGTCCAGCAGGCGCGGCACCCAGGTGTAGATCTCCTTGAGATCCGAGCTCTGCACCGTCATCTGATACACGCTGGTGGTGAACTGGCCGTTCACCGTGATAGGCGGCGGATTCTGCAGAAACGTGAAAATGCCGGGAACCGAAAACAGCTTCGGGCGCAGTTCGGCGATGGTCTGATCGACGCTGAGCGCACGCTGGTCGCGCGGCTTCATGCGCATGAACATGAACCCCTGGTTGCCCGGCGGCAACATGGACCCAACGCCGTCGACGTTCGGGTCTTTCATTGCGATGGCCGCCACGGCCTGTTGATGCTGCGCCATGGAGTCGAACGAAATATCCTGGCCCGCCATGGTGACCCCGAAAACGAAGCCACTGTCCTGGCTGGGGATGAAGCCGGTCGGCATGGCGAAGAACAGGTACACGGTGCCGACGAGCAGCAGCACGGCCGCCATCAGCGTCGCGAAGCGGTGGCGCAGCGTTATGCGCAGCGTACGGTCGTAGAGGCTCGACATGCCGTTGAGGCCGCGTTCGAGGGTGCGGTACATGACGCCGTGCCGGGCGTGATGGTCGTAGCGCAGGAAGCGGCTGCCGAGCATCGGCGTTAGCGTCAGTGAGACGAATCCGGACACCAGCACCGCCACGGCGATCGTTACGGCGAATTCATGCAGCAGCCGGCCTACAATGCCGGCCATGAACAGCACCGGAATGAAGACGGCCACCAGCGAGATGGTCATGGAGATGATCGTGAAGCCGATCTCGTGCGAGGCCATGCGCGCCGCTTCCATGCGCGAGTAGCCCATCTCCATATACCGCACGATGTTCTCGAGCATGACGATGGCGTCGTCGACGACGAATCCGACCGATAGCGTCAGCGCCATTAGCGAGAGGTTGTTCAAGCTGTAGCCGAGCAGGTACATCACGGCGAACGTGCCGATGATCGATAGCGGCACCGCCACGCCCGGAATCAACGTCGCCGAAATATTCCGCAGGAACAGGAAGATGACCATCACGACCAGGCAGATGGTCAGCATCAGCGTGTACTTCACGTCGTTGATGCTGTTGCGGATCGACTCGGACGCATCGAACGCAACCTGCAGATTGACCGCCGGCGGGATCTCTTTGCGCAGCGTCGGCAACAGCGCGCGGATGCTGTCAACGACCTCGACAGTATTGGTGCCGGGCTGGCGCTCTACCGCGAGAATCACGCCGCGGACGCCGTTGAACCACGCGGCCTGCTTATTGGTCTCGACGCTATCGACGACATTGCCCAGCTCCTGCAGGCGCACGGGATTGCCGTTCTTCCAGGCGACGATGATGGGCCGGTACTGCGCCGCATCCATGAGCTGGCCGCTGGATTGCACCGTGAACGCCTGCTTTTCGCCATACAGCCGGCCGGTAGGCAGGTTGACGTTGCTGCTCGCAATCGCGTTCTGCACTTCATCGATGCCGATGCCGCGTGCCTTCAGCTTGTCGGGATCGAGTTGCACGCGCACCGCATACTTCTGAGTGCCGAATACCTGCACGCGCGACACGCCACTCACCATCGAAATGCGTTGCGCTAACAGCGTCTGCGCGTACTCGTCAACCTTATAGAGCGGCAGCGTGGAAGAAGTCAGCGAGAGATACAGCACCGCGCGGTCGGACGGATTCGCCTTCTGAAACGAAGGGGGACGCGGCATGGTCGGCGGAAGCTGCCCACCGGCCTTCGCGATGGCCGCCTGTATATCCTGCGCGGCGTCGTCGATGTTGCGCTTGAGCGAGAACTGTACCGTGATCTGCGTCGAATTCTGGCTGTTCACCGAGCTCATGGACTCGATGCCGGCGATGGTGGAGAACTCGCGCTCGAGCGGCGTGGCGACGGAGGCCGCCATGGTCTCGGGACTCGCTCCGGGCAGCGCGGCGCTGACGACGATAGTCGGATAATCGACGCTCGGCAGCGCCGCCACCGGAAGCGAGAGATAGGCCACGATGCCGAACAAAAGGATAGCGGCCATGACCAGAGTGGTCATGATCGGACGGTCGATGAAGAAACGCGAAATATTCATGGGCTACAGCGCGGGAGCCTCGGTTTTTACGCCGGGCACCGCGATGATGCGCGCGCCCGGGAACAGGGCCATCTGGCCGTCCGTACCCACCGTTTCACCGGCAGAGACGCCCTTCTGAATCACCGCCTGGCGGCCGGAGGTCTGCACCACTTCGACGGTACGCGGCTCCACGGTCTTGTCGCTCTTCACGACGTAGATCATCGG
>JAICMB010000140.1 GCA_025929455.1 Bryobacteraceae bacterium
GACAACAACACCGCGAATACCGCGGCGACGAACAACAACGCTGAGATGAACAACAACGCCAACACAGGCGTTGCGAATACCACGCTGCCGCACACCGCCAGCCCCTATCCGCTGATCGGCTTGTTCGGTCTGCTTTCGCTCGGCGCATTCTTCTTGCTGCGCGCCGTCCGCGCGTAACCCGCTACTGACGGCGTCCGGGTATTAAGCCCCGCGCCGGCATCGAAGAGGGAGCTGCTTGACGGCAGCTCCCTTTTTGTTTCAGGGGCGGTATGATTTGGGAGAGCCTGCATGATCCGGCACGTCGTCATTCCTTTTGCGGTCGCGGCGCTGGCCGTACCGTTCCTCTGTAGCCAAACCCAGAACGACCAAAACGTAGCCGCCACTTCCGGTGAGAGCGCGCGTACCATCCCGAAGAGTGTGCCCGACGAGGGCGAGAAGGACTTCACGATTCGTGATAGCGTTCAGCTCGTGCTGCTGGACGTGAGCGTGAAGGATTCGCGCGGCGGCTTTGTCTCCGGACTTACTAAGGACAACTTTAAAGTCTATGAAGGCGGCAAGCCCATGCAGATCACGCAGTTTGCCGATCAGGACATTCCGGTTACCGTTGGAATCGTCGTCGATGCGAGCGGCAGTATGCGTCCCAAACGACCCGAAGTCATTACGGCCGCATTATCGTTCATAACGTCCAGCAATCCGCATGACGAGGTATTCGTCCTCAACTTTAATGAGAAGGTCTATCACGGGCTGCCCGACACCGTGCTGTTCTCCGACAACATCAATTTGCTGCGGACAGCGTTATGGGGCACGCCGACGCAGGGCCGCACAGCTTTGTACGACGCGATTGTAGCCGCGCTGCATCAGCTCCAAATGGGACGCCGCGACAAAAAGACACTGGTGGTCATCAGCGACGGCGGCGATAACATCAGCACGCACACTCTTAAAGATGTCGTGAAGGACGTACGCTCCAGTGTCGCGACGATCTATACGATCGGCATCTTCGACAAAGATGACCCCGACCGCAACCCCGACGTTTTGAAGAGACTCGCGGAGATCAGTGGCGGCGAGGTTTACTTTCCTGACAAGCTTTCGGACATCGTTCCGGTATGCAAGAAGATCGCGAAGGATATTCGCACACGCTACACCATCGGCTACGTGCCTCCGACAGGCAACGGACAACCCCGCTTGCGGCACATTAAGGTGGTCGCCGAGGCGCCCGGTCACGGCAAACTGATCGTGCGCTCCCGTAGCGAATATCTGTACTCGCCCGATAACATGCGAGGCGAATAGTGGCGCGGGAACGGCGCTCTTCACGCATATTACGCTGGATTGAGTACCTGCTCCTGTTTGTAGGATTGTGCGGCGTCGACTACTTCATTTGGACCAAAGTAGACGCCGCCGTTTCGCAGACCTATCAGCGTTGGGAGTTCGCGCGTACACTCAACGGCGAGCGAGGGAACGCGTGGTGGTTCGTACTTGATGAGACCGGAGTCCGTTCCATGCTCGGCATGGATTATCCGAAGCTACCCAAGCCACCGCAAACGGCGGCGCAGACAGGTCCACACGTCGCCCCCGACGGCGAGATCGGGAAAATAGAAATTCCGCGCCTCGATATCAGTGTGATGGTGCGGGAAGGCGTCGATGACGGGACGCTTCGCAACGCCGTAGGCCACATCCCGGGCACAGCTTTACCGGGTCAGCCGGGAAATGCCGCGCTCGCCGCGCACCGCGATACGTATTTTCGCCCGCTCCGGAACGTGCGCCGCGGAGATCGTGTGTATGTCACGACTACTTACGGAGAGTATGTATACAAGGTTGAGACTACACAGATCGTGAAGCCGGATGACGTTAGCGTGCTACACGCCTCCGACTACCAGGAACTAACGCTGGTGACCTGCTTTCCGTTCTACTACATAGGCTCGGCACCCAAGCGGTTTATCGTGCATGCCCGGCAGGTCGCAGCGTACCCGCTGAAACAGCAGGTTGCGAGTGCGGCCGCCGCCGCGTCAGACTGAACGCGCAATCCGCGCAATACAATCGAGTACGTGAAAGATATCGCCGCGGCCGCTCTCGATGCGGCGCTTGCGCCCAGCGTCACGTACGCTGACGTGCGCGTAATCGAGTCGCGCCACCGCGTGCTCTCCATGAAAAACGGTAAGCCCGGCAATATCGATGCGGGCGAGTCGCGCGGGATCGGCATTCGCCTGATCGCGGATGGATGCTGGGGCTTCGCTTCCACGGGCGACCTTAGCAAGAGCGGTGTGCGCGATGCCGCCGCGCTTGCCGTGGCCATTGCGCGCGCCAGCGGCCTCGCCAAGAAGCGCGGCATCGTGCTCGCTCCCGAAGATGCACACCAGGCTGTCTGGGTGTCGCCTTGCGCGATCGATCCGTTTTCGATCTCGGTCGAAGAGCAGCTCGGCTTGCTCGCGAGCGTCGACGCGGAACTGCGCCGCAATCCGGGCATCACGCTCGCCGAAAGCGCCATGCACTTCAATCGCACGCGGCAGGTGTTCGCGTCTTCTCAGGGCAGCCTCATCGATCAGACGCGCACCACGTCCGGCGCGGGTTACGAGGCCTATCGTTTCGATGAAAACGAGATTCAAAAACGGTCGTACCCAAACTCCTTCGGCGGACAGCACCAGTTGAAAGGCTACGAATTGGTACACGAATTGAAACTTGTTGAAAACGCCTCGCGCGTCGCCGAAGAAGCCGTCGCGCTGCACGATGCGGAACAATGCCCGGAAGGCGAGTTCGATCTGATTCTCGACAGCAGCCAGCTTGGCCTGCAGATTCACGAGTCCATAGGACATCCCATCGAGCTCGATCGCGTGCTCGGCTCGGAAGCAAACTACGCGGGCATGAGTTTTCTCACCCTCGATAAGTTGAACAGCTTGCGCTACGGCTCGGACATCGTCAACGTGGTGTGCAACGCGCGGCTCGAACACGGCCCCGGTCTCGGCACGTTCGCTTTTGACGACGAGGGCGTTACGGCGCAGTGCACCGATATCATCCGCAATGGACAGTTCGCCGGGTACATGACTTCTCGTGAGACGGCCGCGGCTGTCGGACAACCGCGCTCGAATGGCACCATGCGCGCCCACGGCTGGGGTCGCATTCCGCTCATCCGCATGACCAACGTCAGTCTGCTGCCCGGGCAGCAGTCGCTCGAGGAAGTGTTCGGCGCCGTCGACCACGCCATCTACATGGAGACGAACCGAAGCTGGTCAATCGACGACAAGCGCTACAACTTTCAGTTCGGGTGCGAAGTCGGCTGGGAAATTCGCAACGGTAAGCGCACGCGCATGTTGAAGAACCCAACTTACAGCGGCATTACGACGGAATTCTGGAACTCCTGCGCCGCCATTGCAGACCGTGAACACTGGACGCTGTGGGGCGTCCCGAACTGCGGCAAAGGTCAGCCCGAACAGGTGATGGGAACCGGACACGGTGCGAGCCCAGCGCGGTTTCACAACATTCGCATCGGCGCGGGCTACGCATCATGAGCCTGCTCTCCGAGTCTCAATGCCGCGCGCTGTTCGACATGGTTGCGACGGCGGCCCGCGCGCGCGGTCTGCGGGACGTCGAAGCGCACATCGGTTCACGGGTGGAAGCGCTCACGCGCTTCGCCAACAACACCATTCACCAGAACGTCTCGGAAGAAGTGTCGTTCCTTTCCATTCGCCCGCAGTCCGATGGACGAACGGCGCGCGCGTCAACGAACCTGTTGGACCGCGACGGCATCGAACGCGCGCTGGACGAGGCGATTGCCCTGGCGCGCGCTTCCGCGCCCGATCCGGACCTGCTGCCCCTTGCGAGCGCGGCGCCGATTACCCCTGTGGAGCGGTTCTTCGAAAGCACAGCGCTGGCCACACCGGAGGACCGCGCACGAGCGGTAGTAGAAGCTATTCGAGATGTCGAAGCCTCCGGACAGACCGCAGCGGGAATTTTCTCCACGGAATCGTCCATCGAGGCGATCTACAGCACCGCCGGCGTGGACGCGTACTATACGGAAACGATGTCGCGGTTTTCGATTACCGCGATGGCCGCCGGTGGTTCGGGATGGGCGAAAGCCTCGTCGCCCGACCGAGGCAACATCGACGCCACCGCGCTCGCGCGCAGCGCCGGCAACAAGGCGCGCCTATCGCAGCAACCGCGCGAATTGCCGGCGGGCAAATACACCGTGATACTCGAGCCGGCGGCCGTGCTCGACCTCGTGGGCCAAATCTTCCCCGATTTCAGCGCCACGTCCATTGCCGATCAGCGCAGTTTTCTGACGGCAAGGCTGGGCGAGGCTCTGTTCGGCGAGAACATCACGATCTACGACGACGCATACGATCCGCTGCAGGCCGGGCCGCCGTTCGACGGCGAAGGCGCGCCGAGGAAGCGGCTGGCGCTGATCGAACGCGGCATTCCGCGCGAAATCGCATACTCGCGCGCGAGCGCGCATAAAGCCGGCGTCGCGCCCACCGGCCATGGGCTGCCGTTGCCGAACGATGTCGGCGAATTGCCGGTAAACATCGTGATCGCGGGAGACGAGACGAGCCTGGACGAGATGATCGCCTCCGCTGAACGCGCCGTCTTGGTGACGCGGCTATGGTACATCCGCGAGGTCGACCCGTATGAAAAAATCATGACAGGGATGACGCGCGACGGCACTTTCCTCGTCGAGGACGGGCGGCTGGTGTGCGGCATCCGCAATTTTCGTTTTAACCAGAGCGTCGTCGAGTTGTTGCGCAATGTCGAAGCGCTCTCGCCCGCCGCGCGCGCGTCCGGTGAAGAGACGTTCGATATGGTGGTGCCCGCGATGCGGGTCCGCGACTTCAACTTCACCGAAGTGACCAAGTTTTAGGCCGCGAGATCGGGCACAATAGAAGGTAACCGTAACGGGGTGAGGGAGCAGTGTCGGCTCTCCCATCGTCCTCTAAAACTTACCTTCGTGTGGAGGTTCCGTGATCCTTCTCCTTTTTGGGCCGCCCGGTAGCGGCAAGGGGACGCAGGCGCGATTCATCACAAACTGGCTTCAGATTCCGGCGATTTCGACCGGCGACATGCTGCGCGCCGAGATCGCCGCCGAAAGCCATCTGGGCAAATCGGCGCAAGCACTCATGGCGGCGGGCGCGTTGGTTCAGGACCACTTGGTCAACGCCATGCTCGCGCGCCGTATCGATCAGTCGGACTGCACGAAGGGATTTATGCTCGACGGCTACCCGCGAACAGTCGAGCAGGCGGAATACCTGGACGGCGTTCTCGGCGAGCGCGGTTTGCCGACGCCGGTGATCCTGCATCTCGATGTGCCACCCGACGCGCTCATCGGACGGCTGACCTCGCGGCGTCAATGCCCGCAGTGCTCGCGCGTGTACAACCTGCTGCAGCAACCGCCCAAGGTGGCGATGCTTTGCGATGACGACGGCAGCGACCTAATCACGCGCAAGGACGATCAGGAGGAGGTCATCCGTGGACGTCTGCGCACGTACGACGAAATCACTCGCGCGGTGCTCTCGTATTATCACGACCGCCCCTATTACCAGATCCGCGGAGACCGCTCTCCGCAATACATCTTCGAAGCGATTACGAGTGTTCTCGAACCGCTGCTGCAATCGCGCAACGGCCACGGCCACTAACATCTCCAAAGGCCAATGAGCGGCTGCCCGACACGGCTACACTGAAGGAAGAATGCCGCTACTCGCTCTGTTTCTGATCGCGGCGGCGCCAGACTGGGTTCCCGCTCGCTGGCAGTCGGCCGACCCCGCTTCGCTTGACCTGGTAGCGCAGACGCCGGTGAACTGCGTGCTCGTTGACAAGCCGTCCTGGTCGCAGTCGTTTATGAAAGCGGCTGCGTCGCGCGGGATCGCGGCGCTGGCGGTGGTTCAACCCGGGCCGAACGCGGGCACGCTCGCGCGCGAGGCGGCGGGTATGGGCGCGGCCGGCATTGTGCTCGAGGGCAACATCACCGATGCTGACCGTGACCGGCTATCCGGCATTAAAATTCCGATTGTGGAACTGACGCCGCGCTCCGGAATGCGGCTCAACGATCCTCCGCTCGGAATCGCAGGCACGTATCAGGGATTGTGGCCGGGGGTGCGCGCGCAGGAGAACGGCGAGGCGCAGAGCGGGCCGAGCGGCGCACCATGGATCGATACGAACGCGGGTTTTCTGCGCTTTGTGCGGGCCTCTACCCACGCAGTGATCTGGTTGGCGAACCGGCCGCCCGAGAAAACCGTCATTCCAGTGCGGCGCTATTTGGACGCGATCGCCGATGCCGAGATGAATGGCGCGCGCTGGGTAATCGCACTGGACGGCAATTTCAACCGCCAACTGCTCGCGCACGATGCGAAGGCGGTGGCGGGATGGAAGCAGATCGGCGCCGAGCTCGCCTACTATGAATCGCACCGGCAGTGGCGCGCGCTGCCGCCGCATTCGAAGCTCGCGATCATCGAAGACGTGCAGAGCGGCGCGCTGTTGTCGGGCGGGGTGCTGGACATGATTGTCGTGAAGCACACGCCGGTAATTCCGGTACCGCCGCGCGAGCTGGCGGGCGCCTCGCTGAAGAAGGCGAGCATGGCGGTAGACGTGGACCCGTCGGCGCTCACGCCCCAGGAGAGCGTGAACCTGAAGGCGTTCACGCACTCGGGAGGAACGCTGCTGTCCGGCGTATCGCAATGGAAATTCCCGCCGCCGGAGCCGGGGCAAATCACGCTGAACGAGAAGGATGTCGCCAAGCTCGATGAGATCTGGAAACAGGTAAACAACATGATCGGCCGCATGAATCTGGGCGCACGGCTGTTCAATGTCTCGAGCATGTTGTCGAATCTCCTCGATGCCGGCGATGGGAAATCGGTCGTTCTGCAGCTTGTGAACTATACGGATTTTCCCGTCGATTCGATTACGGCGCATGTGCTCGGCAATTACAAACACGCGCGACTCTATGAGCCGGGCATGCCGCCCAAGGACCTGGATGTGTATCCGGTCGAGGAAGGCACCGGCGTCGATATCGATAAGGTCGACGTGAGCGCAACGGTGGTTTTGGATTAAGGAGGAATGGTCATGTCATCGCACGGGATCACACGGCGCGATCTGCTTCGCGCCGCTGCGGCCGCGCCGCTGATTGCGGCGCACGGTTTTGCATTCAACAACGCTCTCGCGGGGCCGGTCGCGATCGCGCGCTGCCGTTCTTACGATGCGGGACTCACGGAAGCGATGTCGGGCATGTTCGACCAACTCGGCGGGCTCGGCGGGCTGGTGAAGAACAAGACCGTCACGATCAAGCTCAACCTGACCGGCAGCCCGTCGTACCGGTTCCAAGGCAAGCAACTCGGGCTCACCCATTACACGCATCCGAACATGGCCGCGGCGGTGGCGCATCTGATGGAGAGCGCTGGCGCGCGGCGGGTGCGGTTCGTCGAAAGCGCGTGGGCTTCGAGGGGCCCGCTCGAAGAGTACATGCTGGACAGCGGCTGGAACGTGCGCAAGTTGTTTGCCGGGCTGAAGACGGTGGAGTTTGAAAATACGAACGCGCTGGGCAAGGGCAAGAGCTACGTGCGCTTTGCGGTGCCGGGCGGCGGGTCGATTTACCCCGCATACATGCTGAATCACGCGTATCACGACACGGACGTCTTCGTGTCCATGGCGAAGCTGAAGAATCACGCGAC
>JAICMB010000185.1 GCA_025929455.1 Bryobacteraceae bacterium
CCGAACGGGTGAGCGAGTCATTCGACCGCACTTCCCCAGCCGGCGTCCGTAAGTCTGCCTCGCACCGTGCCTCGTCCCAGCGGCGATTTAGCATGACTAACCGGTGGTCAGACCGGACGGCCAGACGTATGTCACGGGGTCCCTGACCTCGAACACGCTTAGCGCGTACGGCGCGCCGTTGTACGGCACGAACGCATACAGATTGTAAAGTGAAACGTAGCTAAAATATGGAGAACATGCATCCCGCGCCCAGCGGCGAAGACCCTGATGACACGACCAGATGCTCAGATGGCGAATGGTTAGGGTCGGGGCAACATCCCGCTTTAGATTCGCGCGTGCCGATCCTGTCCGGAACTATTCTCGACGGGAAATATCGTATCCAACGCGAACTCGGGAAAGGGGGCATGGGCGCCGTTTATCTCGCCACGCATATAGGGACTACGCGCACTGTAGCGGTGAAGGTGATTATTCCCGAGTACGCGGCCCGCAACGAGTTCATCGTTCGGTTCCAGCGTGAAGCGGCGGCGACCGGGCAGTTGCGCCATCCGAATGTCGTTAACGTCACCGATTTCGGCGTTGCCGATGCCGCGGGGACCAGACTCGCGTATTTGGTAATGGAATACCTCGACGGCAAGACCCTGGCCGAACATCAGAAAGAGCGCGGGCAGATGCCGCTCGATGAAGTCTTGGACGTCGTGGAACAGATTGCTCTGGCAGTCGACGCGGCACATGCCGCTGGAATCGTTCATCGCGATCTGAAACCGGATAACGTTTGGATGGAGCCGAACCGGCGTGGCGGATACAACGTGAAGGTACTCGACTTCGGGATCGCCAAAATTGCATCTGATGCACCGGAGCAACTTCGGGGCGCGATCAGTCCCGTGCGGCCGCCGGTATTGTCAGATGCTCACCCGGATCGCACAATCACGGTGCCCCCGGCGTTCGACGGACAGCCAGAAGCGGCAGAGACCAAGACAAGAGTGGGCGCGGTAATCGGCACACCTGCATACATGTGTCCTGAGCAGTGTCTCGGAGTCGCGGTCGATTACCGCGCGGACATATACAGTTTGGCTCTGATTGCTTATGAACTCGTGAGCGGCAAGCGCCCGTTCGCTGGTGCAACGGCGGCGGAAGTTTTGCGTCAGCAGATCGAGACTCCAGCTCCTTCGCCGCGCCAATTCGACCCGAACATTTCAAAGGCTGTCGCCGACGCCGTGTTGCGCGGTCTTGAAAAGAACCCGGCAAATCGACCGGCATCAGCCGGTGCACTGGCGGCTCTGTTGCGGGCTGTCGTGGAAGGTGAGTTCAGTATTTTAAGAAAAGGCAAAGACATCTTTCAGAGCTATTCTTCCGTATTCGGTCCTTTGTGGATCGCAGTCTTTTCGCCGATGGTTCTGTTCATGGCGGTTATCGTGCTAGCCCTGCCGGCGGTTTCGAGAGCACATCTGGTTTCCGACAGCGTGCTCGTGATCGGTTTTTACGTGGCCGCAATAACAACGTGGTTGTTCTGCGCCCACGCGTTCAAGGCCGCGGCGACGCTCCAATTGCTCGAGGCCTCGTCTGTTGGAGCGTTTCGGCCCGCAACATCGGTTGTTGTCCGGCAGCTCATTGCCGGCTTGCCGAACCTCCTCCGAACGCAACTCGCCAGCTTGCTCGATCTCCGTGCCGCATCTCTGTGGGAGAACCAATTATGGCCCGTAGTATGGGCGGTTGAAGGGCGCACGGGACGAGACGCACTGAAAAGATCTCAGGAAATCAGCCGTACCGTTCCTGCCGTTAGTTTGACACTCTCGCCACGATTCTATTCACCCGGCCTAGAGGCGGTTCTGATCATGCCCGCTTTGATGGGGCTTGCCGGCGGTCTCGCGGTTCTGAAACAGTCCGTTTTGTCCGGCGGGCCAGCTGGGTGGGTGATGATAATCTATCTCCTGCTCTTCAGCCGGATATATGTGCTTTACGGAACGGCGTTCCCATTTTTCTACTGGTTCGGTGCATTGTGCCGCGGCGAAGGCCGTCCGCCTGCTCTGCCTACGGAGCGCGCGGCCCGAGAGCGCAAACACTCCATTGGTCTGCGTCCGAGCTTACTAATTTGGTGGGGTGTGCCAGTGTTGTTGGCATGCATGGTGGTCTTTGGCTTGGTTCGGAGAGTGCATTAATGTTGTACGAACTCTCTTCTTCATCCAATTCGAAAATTGTATAATCCACCCATGTTAGGAACACGCTGGAGCACCATTGCGATCGGCTTGCTGTTGCTCATCCCGGCGTACTCAAAAGGAGGACAGGCCGTGCAATCTCCAGAACCTGAACAATCGAAGCCGCCTGCCAAAATGCAGCAGCGCGGGCGCATCGTTGGAATCGGCGGTGTCTTCTTCAAATCCGCTAATCGCGATCAGATGCGCGAATGGTATTCCAAGCATCTTGGAATCACTGACAAAGGCGAAGGCGTAATGTTTCCATGGCGCGAACACGACGAGCCGCAAAAGGAACACGTTACAGTCTGGACTGTTTTCCCCACCTCCACTGACTATTTCGGTCCCAACCACGCATCGTTCATGGTCAACTACATCGTGGACGATCTGGATGCTTTGCTCGACCGCTTAAAAGAAGAGGGAGTAAAGATCGACCCCAAGCGAATGAACGAATCTTACGGTCGCTTTGCCTGGATCTATGACATGGATGGGAATAAGATTGAGCTCTGGCAACCGCCGTCCACAAAGCCCTAGGGGCACTCCAGCAAACCCGTGCTTTAAGGCTCGCCCGCACCATCCGGCGCGGTGATTTGCAACTCGCTTTTCAGTTCCTGAAATTCCTCCCTGGATCGTGCATCCAACGCCCGATATTTTTGAAGCGCCGCCTGCGCCAGCGTGGGTTGACCCGTCGCCCGGTAAGCCCGCGCAAGCTGATAATGAACGCTGCCGTCCTGATCGAGCGAAAGGGCGGCTTTCAGTTCCACGATCGCCTGCGAGCTCTGGCCCGTCTGCACATAGGCTTGGCCCAAAGCCTGGTGCGCTGCCAGCGCTGTCGGGTCCAATCGAACGGACTTGCGAAGGTAAGGAATCGCAGCCGACGGTTGCTGGAGCTGCAGCAGCGCATAGCCCATCTGGTAATTCGCGGCGGCCGAATCCGGACGGCGGCCGAGGATGGTTCCGGCCAGACTTTTAGCGCCTTCGTAATTCTTGGTCTGGAGCAGCGCCATCGCGAACTTTTCGCCAATCTGCGGATCGTTTCCCGAGAGCCGGTATGCCTCCTGCCACTCCTGCAACGCGAGCGCATAATCGCGAGCGGCCTCGTGCGTCTCCGCCATCAGCTCGTGGAGCTGCGGCGAGGACGGCAGCTCCGTGAGGCGCTTAAGCGCGCGAAGGGCGAGTTGATCGTAGGCTTTGCATTTCCAATAAAGAGCGGCGGTGGTTTCACTCGTGTTCTTCAGCACATCCTCGTAGCGCCCGGCCAGAAATGAGCACGCGAACGGCGAATGCACACAGTTGGGCGGACCCGCCGCTTTCTTCTGCTCGATTTCCGCCCAATCCGCGTGCCCCGTCTGAGAATAAACGGCAGCGACACCCGCGTGCAGACCCGGGATCCCCGGCATTTTCTTCAGCGCCTGCCGATAAAGGTAAAAAGCGCTCTCGTACTTGCCGGTCTTGGCGTTGGAGTCGGCCGCCAGCGCCAGCCAGTAAGCCGAGCCGAACGACAGTTTCTGCAGCTTTTCGAAGGAGGTTTGGGACAGTGACTGATAACTCCGGCCCAAACCGTGCCAGGCGGACGCGCTGACGGGACGCGCTTTCACGACCGCTTCGAAGCGCGCGGCAGCTTCTCTGAACCGGCCAAGCGCCATCAGAGTTTCCGCGAGACTATCGGCCGCATCCACGTTGCTTGAATCAGCGCGCATCACGCGTTCGAGCGGCTCCAGCGCTCGCGCCGGCTTGCCGAGGCTGAGGTAAGCGTACGCCAGGTAGAGCCTTGCCGGAATGTTTTGCGGGTCAAGCGCGAGGGCCTTTTGCAGCTGCGCGACCGCTTCGCGCTCACGTCGGGCCATGTGCAGAGCCAGCCCGAAGTCGAACGCAAGGCCGGGATTTTCGGGCAGTGCTTTCACTAGATTTTGATAAATCCGCGAGGCCTGCTCATATTTACCCGCCGCCATGAGTTGCGCGGCTTGATCAGACTCCAGCGCTAGATTTTGCGGCTGAGATGACACGACCTGAGGCAACAGGAAACAAACGCAAACGCACGCGACGACACGCGCATTCCTCATACGTGCCGGTTAGGTTATATCAATTGTCGGCTTTAAGGCAACAGAGACATTGAAGATCGAATTCCGCCCTGCAACGGCCGCGGCACTGTGGCAGAATAATACGTGCAATCATGAGCGACGCAAAAACGGTTTCGGCTTCCGCGGCAACGCGGCGTGATTTCTTGAAGACGGCCTCGGCAGGCAGTGCGCTGGTGGCGGGATTTCCCGCGATCATCTCGGCGCAGAGCGTAACGAAGGCCATTAAGGTCGGACTGGTGGGCTGCGGCGGACGCGGCAGCGGTGCCGCGATGCAGGCGTTGCGCGCGGACGATTATGCCGAACTGACGGCGGTGGCGGACGTGAACTCCGAGCACGCCCAGGCGTGCCTCGATCACCTCAGCAAAAGGGTCGAGGGCAAGGTAAAGGTCGATCCCTCGCACATCTTCCTGGGTCTCGATGCATATCAGAAGGTGATCGACAGCGGCGTGGACGTAGTGCTGCTGGCGACCCCGCCGGGATTCCGCCCGGTACAGCTCAAGGCGTGCGTGGACGCGAACAAACATATCTTCGCCGAGAAGCCGGTGGCGGTGGATGCGCCGGGCATCCGCTCGGTGCTCGAAACCGTGAAGCGACACAAAGAGAAAAACCACTCGCTGGGCGCGGGCTTATGCTGGCGGTACAGCAAACAGGTGAAGGCCGCGTTCGAGCAGTTGCACAACGGAACTATAGGCGATCTGGTGGCCTACTACGCGACGTACTACACGTCGCCGGTGAAGCCGATGCCGCCCGCGAGCGAGCGCCCGGCCGGCATGAGCGACATCGAGTGGCAGATCAAGAACTGGTACAACTTCCAGTGGCTGTGCGGTGACAGCATCGTGGAGCAGGCGGTACACAGCGTCGATAAGATCGCGTGGTCGATGAACGACAAGCCGCCGGTGAGTTGCGTAGGCGTCGGCGGGCGGCAGATTCCCGCCGAGGGCGGCAATATCTACGATCACTTCGAAGTGAATTACCTGTACCCGAACGGTACGCGCGCGTTCCTGGCATCCCGGCAAATCACGAACTGCTACAACGAGAACGCCGATTACATGATGGGCTCCAAGGGGACCTGCACCATCGGCCGCGGTGCGATGCCGCGCATCACGGGCGCGACGGAATGGACCTACACCGGACCGAAGAACGACATGTATCAAACCGAGCATGACGTGCTGTTCGCGTCCATTCGCAAAGGCCAGCCAGTACACAACGGCGAGCGCCTGGCCACCAGCACGATGCTGGCGATCATGGGCCGAATGGCGGCGTACACCGGGCGGGAGGTCACTTGGGAAGAGGCGCTGAACTCGCAGCACAACACGTGGCCCGGCAACTTCGACTGGAACTCTTCGCACGAGGTCGCGCCCATGCCGCGGCCCGGCATCACCAAGCTCACCTGAGCATGCGCGTGCTTCTGGCAATTGCGGCCGCCTGCGCCTGCGCGGCGGCCCAGACGCCCGCGCCCGCGGTGGATTTTCAGAAGACCGTTTGGCCGATCCTCAACAGTTACTGCGTCGGCTGCCATAACGCTACGAAAGCGTCAGGCGCGCTGGCTTTCACTTCACGTGAGGCGGTAATCAAGAGCGGCGCGCTGAAACCGGGCGCGCCGGAACAGAGCCCGCTGTACACGCTCATGCAATTACCGCCGGCGCAGCATGGCGCGATGCCGCCGGGCGGACCGCAGTTGTCGCCGGCATCGCGAAAGATCATTCACGATTGGATCGCGGCGGGCGCATCGTGGCCCGCGGGAACGGGCGCAGCGGCGGCGCGGGCGGTGACGGCCGATCCGGTAAAGGCCGAGCACGACCTCGTAGCGAAAATCCACGAGGCCATTCTGAAAAAACAAAGCCAACCTTCCGCCGCGTATCACGAGACCATACCAGGGACCAGCGTGTCGTACGACATGGCGCCTATTCCGGCGGGTGAGTTCACCATGGGCACGCCGCCGGCCGAGAAGGGTCACCAGCCGGACGAATCGCCGCAGCACAAGGTGAAGCTGGACGCGTTCTGGATGCAAGCGCACGAGGTGACCTGGGACGAGTACCGCCTGTTCATGTTCGAAAACCAGGCGCAGGAAGCGCCCAAGGACGGCACCGTGGATGCCGTGAGCCGCCCCACGCGGCCGTACATGGAGATGAGCTTCGGCATGGGCATCAATGGGTTTCCTGCGATCAGCATGACGCAGCACGCGGCGAACAAATATGCCGAGTGGCTGAGCGCCAAGACGGGCGAGTTTTACCGGCTGCCAACGGAAGCCGAGTGGGAGTACGCTTGCCGCGCGGGCACCGAGACCGCGTATCCGTGGGGCAACGATGCATCGCAGCTTGGCGAATACGCATGGTATGCCGCTAACTGCGGCGGCAAGTACCAGAAGGTTGCAACAAAAATGCCTAACGCGTGGGGGCTGTTCGACATGATCGGGATCGTGATGGAGTGGACGATCGATCA
>JAICMB010000437.1 GCA_025929455.1 Bryobacteraceae bacterium
CATCGACGGTCTGCTCGAAGCCACGACGTAGCGGCCATCTGAGGGCCAGAGGAGAACGGTAACGGATGGATGTGATGATCGTGGACGACTCCGCGGCGATCCGCAAGATTCTGCAGCGCGTGCTGAAACAGGCAGAAGTGCCCATCGACAACGTATTCGAAGCCGGCGATGGCGCGGAGGCGCTCGAACTTCTGCGCAAGCAAAGTGTCGACCTGATCCTGTCCGATATCAATATGCCGGTGATGGACGGGCTGGAGTTCCTCAGCCGGTTAAAACGCGATGAGCAATGGAAAGCGGTTCCCGTAATTATGGTGAGCACTGAAGGAAGCCAAACCAAAGTCATGGAAGCGGTGCAGCACGGCGCCGCGGGGTACGTGCGGAAGCCTTTCACGCCGGACCAGATCAAGGACAAGCTGGCGGGACTGTTTTAGGAACGTCATGATGGACAGACACACCATCGAGGTGATTTCACCCGCGGAGGTCGCCCTTGCGATCCAGTCGTCCACCGCTGACGTGTTTTCGACCATGCTGGGCATGCCGATCGAAACGGGGGAGTGGTTTACGGGAAAGACGGCGGGATCGGGCGACACCGGCGTGGTGGCGCTGCTGGGCCTGGCGGGGTCCTGCGTCGGCTCCGGGAGCATTTACTGCGACGCGCCGTTCGCCTGCAAAATGGCTTCGCATTTGCTGCTGGCCGAGTACGACGCCGTGAACGACGACGTGTTGGACGCCGTAGCCGAGGTCGCCAACATGATCGTCGGAAATGTAAAGACCATGCTGGAGGAGCGGCTCGGCAGCATGGGATTGAGCACGCCCACCGTAATCTACGGCCGCAACTTCGAAACCCGCAGCACCCATAACCGGGACTGGACCATTGTGCCGTTTGAGAGCGGCGGTGCGCGGTTGAACGTGCAACTGACCATCGCACCGAACATGGCGCGCAACAAGCACTACACGCCGGGATTCCCGATCGCACACGTACTGGGGTATTGAGGTGCAGGAGCACAACGAAGCCGCAACCGGCACGCCACGGCCGGCCGGCTACAGCCTGGGCGCCGATCCGGAACTGCTGGGAGATTTTATTGCGGAAGCGCGCGAGCATCTGGCAAACGTCGAAATGCAGGTGCTTACGCTCGAACAGGAACCGCATAACCACGAAGCGCTGAACGCGATTTTCCGCGGCTTTCATACGATCAAGGGCGTGGCAGGATTTCTCGATCTCGCCGCCGTGCAGGAAGTGGCGCACGAGGTTGAGACCGTGCTGGATTTGGCGCGCAACGGACAACTCGTGGTCACCGCGCCCGTGATCGACCGCGTTCTGGAAGGCAAGGACTACATACAGGCATGGCTGGGCGAGCTACAGCGCATGCTGGATACAGGCAAAGCGCCATCCGCAGAAGATCCCACGGAGTTGCTCGCCCGCATTCGCGTGCTGCTCGCGCCTGAAGCGGCCGCGCCCACGAGTCCGGGTCTGGCAACACTCGCGACCGCGCTGGCCGAACCGCCCGCGCCGACGGCGCACGATCTGCCGCCCCGCAAAGCCGCACTCCGAAAAAACGAACCCAATGCCGCCGGTGAGGCCCGTTTCGTAAAGGTCCACACGGCGAAACTGGACCACCTGGTCGACATGATCGGCGAGATGGTAATCGCGCAGAGCCTGGTGCGGCACGATCCCGACCTGTCGATCGAAAACCGGCCACGGCTGGCGCGTAATTTCTCTCAACTTGGCCGCATTACCGAAGAAGTTCAGAAGACCACCATGTCTATGCGCATGGTGCCGGTGGGCCAGCTCTTTCACCGCATGTCGCGGCTGGTGCGCGATCTCGGCAAGAAGACCGGCAAGCGTGTGGAACTGGATTTCGAGGGTGAGGGAACCGAGCTCGACCGCAACATCGTCGAGGAACTCGGCGATCCGCTGATGCATATGGTCCGAAATTCGATCGACCACGGTATTGAAACGCCCGAGGAACGCGCCACGGCGGGCAAGCCGCCGGTCGCACGCATCACGCTGCGTGCCGGCCACCATTCCGGCCACGTTGTCATTCAGGTTTCCGATGACGGCCGCGGCATCGATCGGGATAAAATCCTGGCGCGTGCGGTAAAGAGCGGACTGGCGAATCCAGGCGCTATGCTCACGGACTGCGACGTATACAACCTGATTTTTCAGCCTGGCTTCTCCACTGCCGAAGCGGTCACCGACGTTTCGGGCCGCGGCGTCGGCATGGACGTGGTGAAAAAACATCTGCAGAAGCTCCGCGGCCGCATTGAAATTCAAACCGCGTACGGTAAGGGAACCACGTTTCTGCTGAAGCTGCCGCTGACTCTGGCCATTATCGACGGCTTGATCGCGAGTGTCGGCGCCGAGCGGTACATTATTCCGCTCTACGTCGTCCGTGAGATGCTGCGGCCGCCCGAAGGTATGGTCTCAACCGTACAGAACGCTGCCGAGGTGGCGCTTGTTCGAGGCAATGTGCTGCCCATTGTGCGGCTGCACGAGCGTTTCGCGGTGACGCCACGGTCCACCGATCCACACGAATGCGTGCTGATTGTGACCGAAAGCGAGGGCAAGCGGTTCTGTCTCATGGTGGATGATCTGCTCGGCAAACAGGAGGTCGTAATCAAAAGCCTCGGCGAACGCTTTCAAGGCGTGGAGGGCGTTTCCGGTGCGGCCATCCTCGGCGACGGCCGCGTGGGGCTGATCCTCGAACCCGAGCGGCTGTTCCAGCATCAGCCGGAGGCCGTTGAGAGTGCCTGACGTGACACCGCAGTCGCCCCCGACGCTTTCGGACGGCGATTTCGAGCGCATACGGCAACTCGCCTATAACCGCTTTGGAGTTGACCTGCGCGAAAAGAAAGACCTGGTGTGGGCGCGGCTGCGCGGGGTCGTTCGCAGCGCCGGGTGTCGAACCTTTTCGGCGTATTACGACTATGTAGCTCGCGATCGCAGCGGCGAAGCGCTCGAACAGATGATCGACGCGCTCACCACCAACCACACCAGCTTCCTCCGCGAGCCCGCGCATTTCGAGTTTCTTACGCAAGTGGCGCGCCGGGAGTTCACCGACGCTTCGCCATTACGGATCTGGAGCGCCGCCTGTGCCAGCGGCGAAGAGCCGTACAGCATCGCCATGACCATGCTCGCCGCCGGCATCGCTCCGGAGCGGTTCTCCATTCTCGCAACCGACATTTCGAACCGCGCGTTGGACAAAGGCCGCCGCGGAACCTACAGCGTGGACCGGCTACGCGAGCTGCCACCGCACTGGTCCCGTGCGTTCTTCTGCCGGCCGTCGAAAACGGCGGTGGTCAATCCGGCCCCGCCCGTGCTACAAGTCCGGCCGCAGGTCGCCCGCCACATCGAGTTCCGGCGCATCAATCTGCTCGAACTGCTGCCGCCGCTTAGCGCATTTCAGATCGTGTTTTGCCGCAATGCCATGATATATTTCGATCGCCAGACGCAGACTCGTGTTATTGCCAATCTGACCCAGGTGCTCGAGCCCGGTGGGTACTTGCTGGTGGGTCACTCGGAAACGCTCAGCGGCATCGTGCACGGACTTGCTTACGTACGCCCAGCGGTCTATCGCAAGCCCTCCGATGTCCGCAAGGGAGCGGCGTGACAGGGACCGGCTCACCTGTCGCAGCCCGCACCGTTGGGGTGGCGGCGTGCGGCATCTCGGGCGAACGGGACGGGTACTTGCTGGTGGGTCACTCGGAAACGCTCAGCGGCATCGTGCACGGACTTGCTTACGTGCGCCCAGCGGTGTATCGCAAGCCTTCCGATGTCCGCAAGGGAGCGGTGTGACAGGGACCGGCTCACCTGTCGCAGCCCGC
>JAICMB010000254.1 GCA_025929455.1 Bryobacteraceae bacterium
CCTCGGTGAACGCGTCGAGCATCCAAACGGTGTTGCAGACCCAGTAGCCTTTGTCGTCGGATTTGGCGCCCATGTCCGCGTGCAGCGGCTGCACCCAGTCCGAGTGCGGGTTCGCCGAGCGCACGTTCAGGCTGCTGAGCTTGAACCCGTTGCCCAGCACGTGCCGCACGCCGGCCAGCACCTCGGGCGATAGCATCGCGCGCTCGAATATTTCGCCTTTGTCCATGAGATTGGCAAGGCGGCGGGTTTGTTGTTCCTGTTTGAATTCGCTGCCGGCGGAGTCGCCTTCGACGGCAAATAGTTCTTCGACCCGGGAGCGTAAAGCGTCAAGGTCCTTTTCGCTGAGAAAGCGCTCGAGAACGGTGTAGCCCAGAGTGTCCAGATCGTTCCGCTGCGCTTCGGTCATGGATCACATTGTAATGGCGGAAAGGGCAGCCGGCAAAAAGCGGCCGGCCGCCCCACCTGCTACTTGTGCCCCTTCTTGCGCGGGCGGCCGCTGCCGTGCGCGCCGGGGATCGGTTTATTGCCTGGGCTGGCGCCGAAGTCCGGGCGCGAAGCGTGCAGTTTCTCGACGGTCGAGTGCTTGCCGCTCTTGTGCGAGGTTTGTGGATCGACTTGAGTGCGTCTCATAAATACGGCCTCTCTATATTTGGACCGCCCCCGGCGTGCGGCGTTTCCCGCTATCCTGAGAACAACGCTTCATCGGCCGCACGCATGCGCGACTGGTATAAACATTTCATTGAAGATTGGGAGAACCGGCTGGCGTACCGGTCCACGAACCGCGTGGTGCGCGAGTTCGAGTGGGGGCTGGAGTGGACGCACGCCTGGCCCGGCACAGCGCTCCTCGCGCCGAATGGACACGGCCCGGGCGAGTACGTTCGCGAGTTCAACCGAATCGCGCGCGCGCACAGCGAGCAGTTCTACGGCTATGAAGTGCCGCGGGATTTTGCGCTGACGGGCGATCTGCTGACGTTTACCTCGCCGGTCGCAACACCGTATCCCGAAAACAACCGCGTGCACGCGCGCTGGTTTCCGGCCGAGGGTAGCGACAAAGCAGTGGTGGTGCTGCCGCATTGGAACGCGCCGCCCGGCGGGCACCTGGCGATCTGCCGGGGCTTGCAACGGCTGGGCATAGCGGGGTTGCGCATTTCCCTGCCCTATCACGACTACCGTATGCCGGCGGAACTGCAGCGCGCCGACTATGCCGTGTCTTCGAATATAGGCCGCACGATCGACGCCACGCGGCAGGCCGTTATCGACGTGCGCTGCTGTTACGACTGGCTGCAGCAGCAAGGGTATAAGCACTTTGGCATCGTGGGGACGAGTCTGGGATCGTGTTATGCCTGCCTGGCGTCGGCGCATGATGAGCGCATCCGCGTGCACGTGTTCAATCACTGCTCCACGTACTTCGCCGATGTGGTCTGGAGCGGTCTTTCGACGCGGCACATCCGGCAGTCGCTCGAGAGCCGCGTGACGCTCGAGGAATTGCGCGAGTGCTGGGGAGCGATCAGTCCGATCAATTATCTGGACCGATTTGCGGCCAAGGAGGGGACAAAATCGCGGTTGATTTATACCACCTATGACACGACATTTCTTCCGGAGTTGTCGCGGGATATAGTCGGACGACTGCGCGGGTTAGGTGTGGATATGGATGTCGTGGTGCTGCCGTGCGGACATTACACGCTGGGCGAATCCCCGTTCAAGTTTATCGACGGGTTTAAGATCTGTTCGTATCTCAAGCGGAATTTGTAGAGGAAGAGTGCGGTCCGTCGTGCGGACCGCGCGCGAACTGGTTATTTGTTAGTGGTAGTAGTCTTGGTGTGGGTCGTTGTGGTTTTCGTTGTATTTACACCGACTTTCGGAGCGGTCTGCTCGGCCAGTGAGAGATGCTCTTTCAGGGTCGGGACCGTATTCTCAGCCCACTGCTTCAGTTCCGGATTCGTGCCGTGATTCGCTTCGTGCTCGAATTCGGCGATGTCTTTGCGGTGGTCCGTCAGCATCGTTTGCATGTACGCTTTGTCCAGGCTATCGCCGTTCATCTTGCTGAGGCGATTGTAAGTAGTTTCTTCTTTGCCGGTCAACTGCGTCGGGAGCGTCACGTTGTTTTTCGACGCCCAGTCTTTCAGCTGATCGTTGGCCTTGCTATGGTCATCGATCATCTTCTGAGCGAAGTCCTTGACGTCCTGGCTGGATGCGTGATCTTTGACGTACTGCGCCGTCTGCACTTCGAACATGCCACCCTCGGCGGCTTTCTTGGCGAAGCTCGTGTCAGAGGCGGACTCGTGGGTCATGCGGTTCGCTTCGCCTTTTTGGGCAGCGAACGCAGTAGTGCCGCAAACAAGAGCAGCGGCCGCTAACAAGGTTAGCAAGCGGTTCTTCATTTCAGAAACCTCCACTCGGTAGATCACCGCAGTGGAGGAGACGTTTCGGAACGCGCAGTTACACTAAACCAAATTTAATTTGTCGTACTTAGGACGTGAGTTGTTGCAGAGATAGTGTACTTACCTGCCGCACCCGTTTTCCGAGTGAGCGAGCCATATCCGGAAAATCCGAGTAATCGGCCAGCCGCCATGCAAAGTTGCCGAAATCGGCCTGGTAATTCTCGGTTTTCAGAACGGTACGGACGGATGGAATTTCGCCCGCAATATAGACACGCTCAATCCGCGGATTGAGAGTCGCCGCGAGCAGCGCCGGCCAGATGGTCTTGCCCCGCGCGGCGGCGTACAGCGGCGCGCCAGCCGGAACGGCCGCAGCCATGAGCAACATGTCGGTAACGCGCTGCCCGAGGAGCGGCCGGCCGAGCATCAGGCTCGCCCAAGCGTACTCTTCTTCCGCTTCGTGCCGTCCTTCATAGCCGGGATTTCCCGGACTGTACTCCGGCCGCAAGTCGCCAATTCCACGCAGGTCCGGCGCGCAGACCCGATATCCGGCAGCGGCGAGTGAGGGGAACAGATCGCCCTCGTGCCATGCAAGGTTGCGTCCGTGCGGATCGAAGATCAGGAAAGTGGCTTTGGCGGGTGCGCTGGACGGTTCGAACAGCCATGCCGGACAGGTAGTATCCGGACCGGACACCTCCATCGTGCGTACGTTGACGCCGCGCGAACTCGGCGCCGGAGCCGAGAGCGAAACGGCCGGACGCTCGGGCGGCTGTTGCGCATGCACATCTCGCGCGAGCGCGGCGGCATCTTTCGGCGGCGCCGGCGGAACGTATGCGGCGCACATGCGGGCCGGCGTGCTGCCGTTGAATGCGCGCACCACGTTGCCTTCGTGTGTCACGTTCAACAGCGCGTCCGGTTCCGGCGCAACTGGCGGTTCCACTGTTACGGCGGGCGCGCCCGGCTGGAGCCAGCGCGTGAGCCACTGATAAACCTGCACGCGAAGCGCGTATTCCAGGCCGTGCGGCAGCGGTGTTTCATACCACGCTATCCGATCGGCGTGGTCGAGGCGGGTATAGATCTCGCGCAGGCGCGCGAATTCCGCCCGGCCGTTTTCGATGTATCGAGGTGAATATGTGCCAGTCCAATCGTGCGCGCTTACGGCGACCAGCAGCGGCTTCGGCGCTATCGGATACAGCATGTCCCAACGGTCAAAGCCGAGCGGCCCGGAGTTGATGAAGTCCTGCTCGGCGTCGTCCGTCGAACCGGGGGGAAGGAAATCACGGCACGCAAAGTTCTCGGTATTGCCGCAAGAGACGGCCGCCGCACTCAACCGCTCGTCGACGCAGACGAGCATCATCGAAAGCGTGCCTCCACCGGATTGTCCGGTGGTCGCGAGGCGCTCCGCGTCCACCAGCGGGTGCGACGCCAGATAGTCGAGGCTGCGTACGGCATCCCAGGCCTGCATCTGCGTAGCGGTCATGCCCGCGAGCAGCATCTGTTTTCCCGCCGTGCTGTGTTCGTCGTCGGGCCCTCCGGTCAGACGCGATACCGTGCTGCCTTCGCGCGGGTAGTAGACGCGCTCGCCTTGGCCCATCGGATCGAACGCCACGGTGAGAAATCCAAGCTGCACTAAGCCCTGGCAACACTTCTGGTAGCTCGCATACGCCTTACCGTTCGCGGAGTGGCCCATCTGGAACAGCACGCCGGGATATGGAGGTTTGCCGGTTTTGGGAATGTAGACGAGCGCCGGAATATGCAGGCCGGGGCGGCTTTCGTAAATGATCTTTTCAACGCGATACGTGGCGCGCTCGAATTCGCCCGTCTTGCGAGCATTGAGCGGTGTGCGCTCGGGCATGCCGCCCGCGATTTTCCAGAATGTGTCGCGCGCCCAGCGCTGGCGTTCGCGAATCGCATCCGGCGTCGTGAGTGCCGCCATCGCTCTCTCGCGCGTGTCGTAAGCCTCGGAGGCGAGCCGGCGCAAGTAGTCCGGCAGCATACGTGGCAGAGGCGCGCCGGCGCGCAAACGCCTCATGAGCAGCGCGGCGGAGCTACTGGCCAACAGTTGACGTCGCGTTACAAACAAGAAACACCTTCCTTTTCCTTAACATCCTACCTGAGGGGATAAGCGTCACGATGTTTGCCGCCAGTGCAACTACAAACGGAGCCGTCCGCATTTTCGGCATACCGCTGGTCGGCGTCAGCGCGGAAAACGGCCAAAAACTGCTGTTTTCCATTATCTTGATCGCAATCGTGATGGGGCTTAACCGGCTCCTCAAGTTCGTTTCGGGAAAGCTGTTTCGCGACCGCCGCAATGTCCGCGTGGACTTCTGGACGCGCCAAGGCATCCACCTCGCGACTGCAATCCTTATTATCGTCGGCCTGTTGTCGATCTGGTTCAACGATCCCACGAGGCTGACGACCTTTCTCGGGCTCGTCAGCGCCGGACTTGCGTTCGCGTTGCAGCGCGTCGTAACCGCCATCGCAGCGTATTTTGTAATCTTACGAGGCAAGACCTTCAATGTCGGAGACCGCATCCGCATGGCCGGCGTGCGCGGCGACGTGATCGACCTGGGCTTTATTCAGACCACCATCATGGAAATGGGTGAGCCGCCCGCCGTGCAATCCGACGAGCCTGCCATGTGGGTGCACTCGCGGCAATACACCGGGCGCGTGGTAACGGTCACGAACGACAAGATCTTTGACGAGCCGGTATACAACTTCACGCGCGAGTTTCCCTACATCTGGGAGGAGATGCGCGTGCCGATCTCGTACACGGACAAGCGGCACGACGCCGAACGCATCATCCTCGACACGGTTAAAAAACACACGGACGAGATGACGCGAATGAGCGAGGACGACATGCGCGAACTGCAGCGGCGCTACTTCCTGAAAAAGACCGACCTGGAAGCGCGTGTCTACTGGCGCATCACAGACAACTGGATCGAGATGTCGGTCCGGTTCGTCTGCTACGCGCACGGCGTGCGCGGGCTGAAGGACGCAATCAGCCGCGAGATTCTGTCCGAGTTCGATAAGCTGAAGATCGGCATCGCGTCCGGCACGTACGAGCTCGTAGGTATGCCGCCTATCAAGGTGGAGCTGACGCCGCCCGGCGGAGACGGCACGGGAAAGCAGGTCCCTCAACAAGAACCTGCCGGCGTGAACGGGCACTGATTGCCCGTTCACTATGAATCCGGCCCGGTCGTTACGGCAAAGCGCGATCCGCATCTTTGAACGAGCGTCGACGCGGTTTCGGGCACGCC
>JAICMB010000783.1 GCA_025929455.1 Bryobacteraceae bacterium
ATCGAGCGCATTGGAAAGATACGACGCGGAAACGGTCGCGCACTGTCCGTTGAGCTCGAACATGCACTCCGCCCACCCAGTACCAGTCAGGTCGTACCGAAGCCGTAACGTCATGCTCTGTGTATCGTGCGCCTAACGCCTTAGCTAACCTGCGGGCGATTCAAATAAGTGCGCGGGCGCAGCCCGCGCCACTCCTTAGATCGCCCGTCTGGTTCAGCGCTCGTTAGGCGGGCGCGAATCGAACGCGGAGCGGCGCTCTCCCATCACCACCACTCACCGCGAGCGCGGCGAGGGCTGATACCACGTGCGTTGCGTCGGTGAGCGCGGCCGCCGGATAGCTCCCCGCGACTCCAATCGATCGCATGCCTGCTGCCCGTGCTGCGGCGAGACCGGCCGGCGCATCCTCGATCACGACGCACGATTTCGGCGCTACGTCAAGCCGCATCGCCGCGGCGAGGTATCCTGTTGGGTCGGGCTTTCCCCGGACGACGTCTTCGGCGCAGACCAAGACGTTTGGCACCGGGAGCGCGGTGACACGAAGCCGCAGCGTGGCCACTGCCCGCGCGCCCGACGTGACGATTGCCCATCGCTGGCGCGGAATGCTCGCCACGAGCGCCCGGGCGCCTGGGACCTCCGCGATCCCCTCGGTGGTGGTCGACTCTGCCGAAGTCAACGCGGCTGCCTCCTGTTCCGCGTCGAGGTGCGGGGCTACGAGCTGGATTGTCTCCACGGTGCGGCGGCCAAGCCCAGCTTGATAAACGGCACGCGGCTCCAGCGAGTGACGCCGCGCCCACGTTGCGAGCAACCGCTCGACACACGCGGCGGAGTTCACGAGGACACCGTCAAGATCGAACAAGAGCGCCGCGCAGACAAGATCGATCATTCAGTGCGGGGGTGTCATGAAGCCGGATGCTCCGCCTAACGATGACACTATGCTGCATGCTATGCCTTACGCAGCATGCTTATCCTGCGAAGTTGGCCCGAAAGCCGCAAGTGCCCGCAACCGAAGTGGTGAGCGGCGGATTTGCCTAAATGGCGATCTCGTTGCGCGCTAACGCCCTTGTCTCGAGACAGGCCGCCGCGTTCGTACTTATGCTGCGAAGGCTGTGCAGCAGAACGAACGCGCAGAGCGCGAAAGGCTGGAGCGGTCATCGAAATGGCATCAGAACCGGTCCGCCGGACTGCGAACGCCCAAGCCGCCGCGATTCAACACGTGCGTGTAACGCATCGTCATCTGGAGGTTCGCATGGCCAAGCAGCTCCTGCACGGTTCGGATGTCGGCGCCAGACTCGAGGAGGTGCGTCGCGAACGAGTGGCGCAGGCTGTGACACGTCGCGCGCTTCGCAATGTTGAGCTCGCGGACGGCCTCCTTGAACGCGCGTTGAACCACGGTCGCGCGCAGATGATGACGCCGACGCATTCCTTTTGAATCCACGAACGTTCGCGTGGCCCTACGAGTGAGCCGGCACCGCCTGGCGTGCGGCGCTGCCTAACGATCGATACCCGCGATCCCGCCGGCCTTGGGCAGTTGCCAGCTGCGCCGAATCGCCACGTACCTGAGCCCGAAACAAACGATCGCGCCGGCGATCGTCGTCGCGGCGCCCGGCAACTGAATGCGTCCGCCCAACACGACCACCGCGGCACCGGCCAGCGCCGCGACCGCGTAGATGTCGCCGCGTAGAACCGACGGAACCTGAGCCGTCAGAATGTCCCGCACCATCCCCCCGCCAATCCCGGTGAGCATACCAAGCAGTGTCGCTGTGACCGGGCCGAGATGAAAGTCGATGGCTTTCTGCGCGCCGGAAACCGCAAACAGCGCGAGCCCCGCGGCGTCGAAGAGTTGGACGGAGTCCTTCAACCGTTCGCCTATTCC
>JAICMB010000155.1 GCA_025929455.1 Bryobacteraceae bacterium
GACTTCGGCTGCTTTGGATTCGATGGCTCCATGAGCGGCTTCGATTACGCCGACTTCCTGCTCGGCATTCCCGCCAGCAGCAAGCGCAATTACCGCGCACCGACTTCCTATGCGAGTTGGAACGAGGTCGCCGTGTACGCTCAGGACGACTTCAAAGTGAACTCCAGGTTGACGGTCAACCTCGGCCTGCGCTGGGAAGGAGACCAGGCGGCGACGGATAAGAACGATGAGCTCTACAGCTTCAATCCGGCTACCGACGGCCTCGTGGTCCCGAGCCAGAAGTCGCTGCAGTTCATCTCGCCGCTGTATCCATCGACAATTCCGATACAGACAGCAGC
Source organism: Bryobacteraceae bacterium (assembly GCA_025929455.1). Next base: position 339 of record JAICMB010000155.1, read on the forward strand.
CCAGGCTGGATATCCGAGCACGCTCGTACAGTCCCATTGGAATAATTGGGGGCCGCGTATTGGCTTCGCGTATCTCCCCTGGAAGGACAGCACCTTCGTACTGCGCGGTGGTTATGGCATTTACTATTCGCCGCTGATCGCCGCCAAGCTGGGCGACCAGCTTTTCCAGGGCGGACCGTACGGATCGAGCGAGTCGTTCTTCAATGAATTGAATAACGGCGTTCCGACGTTCCAGTTTCCAAATCCGTTTGGCGGCGCCACCGATTTGGGCGGCCAGAATGTTGAATCGCTGCTGAAGAATCTGACTACTCCGTATATTCAGCAGTGGAATCTTACGGCTGAGAAACAGTTGCAGGGCTCCATAGTCGTGCGCGCCAGCTACCGCGGATTCCGTGGCAATCAACTCGTTTGGACGCACGACCTGAATACGCCGCCTGCCAGCACCAGCAAGGATTTAGAAAACAACTATCTCCCGTATCCGAACTTCTTCCACGCCCGCATTAACGAAAATGGCGGCATCCAGAAATTCAATGCCATGGACCTCGGCGTGGAACGCAAATTCGCTTCCGGGTTAACGTTCCAGTCTCAATACACGCTGGCGAAAAGCCAGTCTGACGCTGGAGACGATCGCGAGCGGAACTCGACCGAGGATCCCTACAACCGCGCGCGCGACTTTGGGAACGTTTCGTTTATGCCGCGGCATCGCTGGGTCAGCAGTGTGCTTTACGACTTGCCGTTCGGACGCGGCAAGAGTATTGGGAGCAACTGGAACCGCGTTCTCGACGGATTCGCCGGCGGATGGACCGTATCGGGCATCCTGATTGAGCAGTCGGGCCAGTTCCTGAATGTGCAATACAGCGGCATCGATATTCTGCACAACCGGGTCCGGAGCGGCCGCCCGAACTGCGTGGCCGGCGTCAGCTTCTACCCGGACAACCAGTCCATCTCGAACTTCCTGAACCCGGCAGCGTTCGCGACCCCGACCCCGGGTACATTTGGTGATTGTCCGCGCAATGCGGTCAACGGCCCGGGAATCAACAGCGTCAACTTGAGCCTGCAAAAGACCTTCAAACTTGGCGAGCAGGCCACGTTCCGCATAATTGGATCAGCGTTGGATGCGTTGAACCATCCCATCTTCAACAACCCAAACACCACCATTACCAGCGGCGGGTTCGGACGCATCACGAGCGTGAACAGCAGCCGCAATGAATTGGGAGCGAGCGGCTCGCGCGCAATACAGATCGGCGCCCGCATAGACTTCTGAGCGCAGTGCGAAGCGCATCCCCCGCGCTTAACACCGTTCAGCGTAAACCGGCCGCCCGCCCAGGGCGGCCGGACCATCGTTCCTTTGCCGCGCAAACTGACAATGATCCAATCTGCAACGTTTCTGCGGCTATCCGTTGGTGTCGCGTGCTTCCTTTTAGCGGCTCAGAACCCCGCACCACGAGCAAACGACCTCACGACACCGGACGGGTGGCAAACAGGCTCACCCCGTGATGGCATCCGGCCACGATTTGCATACGAACCAGATGGAGGTCCCGGTGGCACACCCGTATTGACGATCACGTCCAATACCGACGGCGCGTACGGATACTGGCGCAAGACCTTCGACGTGTCGGGAGGAGCGTTTTACCGGTTTTCCGCGCTGCACAAGACCGATAACGTGGCGACGCCGCGGCGCAGCGTTCTCGCCCAAATTGTTTGGAGGGACGACCGCATGCGTATCGTTCCAACGGACATGGGCAGCGTCGAACCGGAACTGCCTGTCGAACGCGGTGTGCGCGCGAACGGCTGGTCAGAACTGACCGACATCTACAAGGCTCCGCCCGGCGCAACGCGTGCACAGGTCGATCTGGTGCTGCGGTGGGTTTCGAGCGGCTCCGTCACATGGAGAGATATTTCGTTGGCGCGGACCGATCCGCCGCCGAAACACTTGGTCCGCCTTGCCGCAGCGCATCTGCGGCCTGCGAACACGTCCGGCACAAGTGAGAATCTGCGGTTGATGGAACCGCTCGTTGCCGAAGCAGCAGACAAAAAGGCAGACCTGATCGTTTTCGGAGAAGTCATGACGATCATGGGTGTGCGTAAGCCGGAGCCGGCCGCGGAAACGGTGCCCGGACCTACCACCGCTCTGCTCGGAGCGATGGCGCGGAAACACAATATCTATCTTGTCGCGGGCTTGCCCGAACGCGAAGGCAACTTGATTTACAACAGCGCGGTTCTGCTTGGCCCCGATGGACAACTCATCGGCAAGTACAGGAAGGCGGCCCTCACGACACGCGAAGCCGCGGACGGCTACACGCCGGGCACAGAATATCCCGTTTTCCAGACCCGTTTCGGGAAGCTCGGCATCATGATCTGTTACGACCTCTTCTTCCCGGAAGTCGCGCGGCATCTGACCGAAAACGGCGCCGAGATCATCGCTGTGCCGATCTGGGGCGGCGACGAACTCCTGGCGCGGGCACGCGCGATCGATAACCGCGTGTTCCTGGTGACGAGCACGTATGAAGCGCCCTGGCTGCACTGGATGAGGTCCGGTGTGTGGGATCGCGAAGGCAACCTAATCGCGGCCGCGAAGCGTTATGGAACCATCGCGGTCGCCGATGTAGACCTGAACGAGCGCTTCGATCACAAGTGGCTCGGCGATTTCCGAAGCCAACTTCCGCGCGAAAGACCCCTGCCGTGAGCACGTTTGCCGTGTTCCGTGTCGCGCTGCTGCTATTGCCCGTGGCACTCGCGATTAGCGCCTCCGCCGCTCACAAGATCGATCTTCCGCTGGCCGGTTCCTTCCGTCCGGCGGCGGATTCCATACCCGTCGATGTTTCCGTTGCAGGGCCGCACCGCTTCATGTCGATGGGCGGTAAAACCGGATATCACGCCCGCAGTACGAAAACCGTGCTGCGGGTTAGAACTTCGTTGCATCATGCCGCGCAAGGGACCATTTCGTTTTGGCTCTGTCCGCTCGAAGATCTCGGAGTCGCCGCAGCGATGCCCTGGATTACCCGGGGTGACCGCAATGCGCAGATTACGCGCTCATCGCGGACGGATTGCCCGTCAACGACCCGGCGAAGACCACCTTCTCCTGGTATTGGCGCTCGGGCTGTCACCCGCAGATGATCGCGAAGTTCGTTTCGGGCGATCCCAAACCCAAATCGAATGTCACGTTGGTGCGGTTATGTCATTACCGAGCACCTGCCCCTGTATCGCAAACGCTGGTACCAGTTGGCGCTGACCTGGAACAAAACCAAGCACCGGCTGCGAACGTACGTGAACGGCATTCTTTGCGGCGCCACGGACTATCCTCTCGACGCTCAGGCGAGCGGCGACGCGCTGTATTTGGGCAACACCGCAATGGCCTTCGCCAGCCTGCAAATCTACAATACGGAATTGCCGGGTGCGAACGTAGCAAGCGGATACACGGGAAAAGATCCGACAACACAGGCGGAATTGTTGGACCTCTTCACCGTGCGGCCGCGGCCCCTGCCGACTGGCATCCCGCTTCGCAATGGAAGCTTGCGGACGAATTCTCCTTCACGCACGCCAGTGACCTGAAAGGCTGGACACAGCAGGGGTGCCTGCCTCCACATCCGATTAAGGAACTTCGTATCACCGACGAAGGCCTGCTGATTGAAACTCCTCCGGAAATCGCCGTGGAATCGAGGATGTATTTGTGGAGCCCGCGCGATTATGAGGGCGACCTTGCGGTCGAGATGGACTTCCGGCCTGAACGGGATTCCCGTCTCGCACTGATGGTTTTCGAAGCATCCGGCATGCAGCGCGAAGATTTTCTGACCGATCAGCCCCCACGTACGACAGGATCGATGTCCACGATCATTGCCGATACCGTCCGCAATTATCACTGGGAGTTCTTTCGCAGAACCGGCGACGTGCGCGCGCAATCGGGACGCAGGTGCTAATCAAGAACCCCTGGCAGCGGCCGCTCGGGATGTCCACCCTGCCCCGCATAACGGTCGGGCAATGGCATCGCCTGCTGTTTGTCCAGGAGGGCGCCCGGCTTCGCTGTGCCAAAGACGGTAGATGGGTACTCGATGCCCGCGATAACGGGTTTACCGACAACGGGCCGGTGTACAATTCCGGCCGCATCGGTATGCGGCTGATGTACGACACGCGGATGCGCTTCCGAAACCTGAAGATCTGGAATCGCAACTACGGGCGCGCAGGTCGCGGGCAGTTCCGGCTGATTGCGCTGAACCCGCGCCCTACGGCACGTGCGTTTTTTCAGGTTCGTGATGCTCTGCCGTGGCATCGATCACCGGCCCGTGCATCTCTTCCTCGCCGAACATGTTACGCAGGCGCGACTGCTCCTGCAACCGCCGCATCTTTACCTGCCGATAAGACATTTCCGACGCGTTACGGACGAACATGCCGATGAAAATCCACCACAGCCCGTTGATGAAGCTGCCACGAAATGCACTCCAAATGCCGAGCAGGATCAGCAAATATCCGAAAGCGGAACCGATCCACGCGGCGATTCGCGTCGCCGGCAGAATATCGCCCTTCTTCGCCCAGATCGCCGCGCGCAGGACGCGGCCGCCGTCGAGCGGAAACGCCGGGATCATATTGAACACCGCCAGCACCGCATTGATCCACGCCAGGTAAAACAATACGTGCGTCCAGGGTGCATATACGCCGCCCATGTGTGCGCCGCTGTACACGGCAAAGCACCCGCAAGCCACCGCGACACTCATGAGCGGACCCGCGATCGCCATAAGAAATTCCGCTTTGGCGCTGCCGGGCTCTTCCCCCATTTCAGCGATACCGCCGAAAATGAACAGCGTGATCCCGTTCATCGGAATACCATAGCGGCGCGCTACAACGGAGTGCGCGAATTCATGAACGACAATCGAAAAGAACAGTCCCACGGCGGCTGCGGCCGCCATGCCGATGTAGACAGCCCGCGAATACCCCGGAAACTGCATCGGGAAAAAGCCGGCCGCGAGTGTCCAAATAATTAGGACAGCGAGAATGAGCCAGCTCGAATGCAGCCGCACTTCAAAGCCGGAAAGGCGGAACAGCTTTAGTCCACGTCCGAACATAATTGGGCGCTCCCACTAAGTGGGACGCGGCTCGTGGAGTTTTCGTTCGTGCGAAAAGGCTTAGGTGAGATCACTGCGCCCCGGCGGGCCTCGGCCAAAGTGTTCTGAGCATGCGACGCTACAGCAGTTCCGCCGTGCTGAAGAAGAACGGGATTTCGATGGCGGCAGTTTCGGGCGCATCGGAGCCGTGCACGGCATTCCGCTCGATGCTGCTGGCGAACTTTTTGCGGATGGTGCCCTCGGCAGCATTGGCCGGGTTTGTCGCGCCCATGATGTTGCGCCAGTGCTGGATGGCGTTCTCGTGCTCCAACACCATGACGACGACGGGCCCTTCCGTCATGAACTGGACGAGGCTGCCGTAAAACGGGCGTTCGCGATGCACTTCGTAAAATGCTTCGGCCTGCTGACGGCTAAGACGCGTCATTTTCAGGCCGCGGACTTTGAAACCGGCCTGCTCGATCATGGCGAGGATAGCGCCGGCCTGACCCGCGGCCACGGCGTCCGGCTTGATGATTCCGAATGTCTGTTGCATGTGTATTGTGACGTTATCTCGACGCGTGCCGGCCCAAGCGCGCAGCGACGTTGTCGCCGATGTCCGCGGGGCTCGCGCAAACCGTGATGCCGGCGTCCTGCATGGCGCGAATTTTATCTTCAGCGCGGCCCGAGCCGCCGGAAATGATCGCGCCGGCGTGGCCCATACGGCGGCCGGGCGGGGCGGTCTGGCCCGCGATGAAGCCGACCACGGGTTTGCGCACGTTTTGCTTAATATATGCGGCGGCGGTCTCTTCGGCATTGCCGCCGATTTCGCCGATCATGACGATGGCGTTCGTGTCGGGATCGGCGTTGAACAGTTCCATGGCATCCGTGAAGGTCGTGCCGATGATCGGATCGCCACCAATGCCGATGCAGGTGGATTGGCCGATGCCGAGCTTTGTGAGCTGGCCGACCGCTTCATAGGTGAGCGTGCCGGAGCGCGACACGACGCCCACGTTGCCCGGCAGATGAATGTGTCCGGGCATGATGCCGATTTTGCATTTCCCCGGTGAGATGATGCCGGGGCAGTTGGGCCCGATCAGCCGCGTCTTGCGGTCTTTCATGAACGCCCACACGCGCTCCATGTCGGCCGCGGGAATTCCCTCCGTGATGCAAACCACGAGCGGCACATTGCTAGCCGCGGATTCCATGATCGCGTCGGCGGCGAACGGAGGCGGCACGAAGATGACGCTGGCGTTGGCGCCGGTTTCGCGTACGGCTTCGGCGACGGTGTTGAACACTGGTCGATCGAGATGCGTTTGCCCGCCTTTGCCGGGCGTTGTTCCGCCGACAACCTGAGTGCCGTAATCGATCGAGGCCTGCGCATGGAACGTGGCCTCGCGCCCGGTGAAGCCCTGAAACAGAACGCGCGTGTTTTGATCTACCAGTATGCTCATTTCGCGAGCCTCACTACTTTCTCCGCGGCGTCTTTCATGCCCTCAGCGACCGCGAAGTCGAGGCCCGAGCCGGTGAGAATTTCGCGGCCTTTTTCAACGTTCGTTCCTTCCATGCGAACCACGATGGGGACCTTCACGTCGAGTTCGCGTGCCGCACTCACAACGCCCGTGGCCAGCGTGTCGCAGCGCAGGATGCCGCCGAAGATATTGATCAACACCGCTTTCACGTTGGGATCGGACAGGAGGATGCGGAAGGCATTGCGAATCTGCTCGGCGCTGGCGCCACCACCGACGTCGAGAAAGTTAGCAGGGCTGCCGCCGGCGTACTTGATGATGTCCATGGTCGCCATAGCGAGGCCCGCGCCGTTCACCATGCAGGCGATGGTTCCGTCGAGTTTGATGTAGTTGAGGCCGAAGCGCGAGGCTTCCACTTCGAGCGGGTCCTCTTCGTTGAGGTCGCGCAAATCGGCGAAGTCCTTGTGGCGGTAGAGCGCGTTGTCGTCGATGTTGATTTTCGCATCGAGCGCATA
>JAICMB010000362.1 GCA_025929455.1 Bryobacteraceae bacterium
CCTGTCGTTCAGGTGACCACTGCAGCAGTAGCCGGACCCCCTGCGTTGTCCACGGACGCGGCAGGCTCGGCGACGCGCCAGAACGAAGGTAGACGTAGGAAAGAGTGATCGCGGCACCGCTGCCCAGCTTTCGCGAAATTCCGGCAGAACCGCGCCAGATCGTGACACCCGCCAGCGCCAAGCTGTCAATCCGCTGGGCGCCGCCTTCGGCAACCAGAACCCACCGGCTTGCTACCCGGTTCCATTCCCAGTTTGCGGTCCCGGTGAGCGCGGTGCCGGCGCCCAATCCATAGGTGCTGAGGACGGTGCGGTCGGCGTTAAGCGATAGTGTTTGAGATCGCCCGATGAGATTGATACTGCCGCCCGCGAGGTATTGCAGGCCGGTTCCGGGCGAACCCGGTACCGCTGCAGAAACGATTTCGGCGCCGCCCGCGCGTATGCCGGCTGTTAGCCAGGGCTGAAAGGTTCGCGTGAGCGAGCCGCTGAGCATGCCTTCGTAGTCGCTGGTGCGACCGCTCCATACCCGCGCCGCAGAAATTGACATGCCGGTCTGCGTCCGTTCCGTGATCTGGTATCCGAGCGCCGCGCCAGCAAGGCCAGTGTAGGCGGCGGGCATGGCGTCACTTCCGTTGGCGGCCGTGCGGTTGCCGATACTTTCGGCGAGAGATGCTTGGGTAAGGAGGCCGATGGTCAGTCGCGGGCTATAGCGGTGAGTCACGGTCGTATCGACTGACGAGAAGAGCAGCCGGTCGGCAGCGAAGAGTGCGTGACCAGAGGCATCGAGTAACAGCGTCGACGCTCCGGCGGGCTGGGACACGGGGCCGGGCGACTGAGGACCTGCCGGGGTGCTCGTTGCAACAATGACGGGTCCCGGCCCGAATAAAGCTTCTGTTGTTGTCGTCAACTGGGCGTTTCCGTTTACTGCAAGGGTCCAAGTCGGCGTGAGCGTACGCATCAGATGTGCACCGGCCTGATGGCTGAGGGCGTTGAACCGATACGGCCGCAAGTATTCGAGAAAATCGCCGGAGTAGGTGATCTCGAGCAGCCCGCGAGGGGTCTGATCGTGCCACCCGATCATCAGAGTGGTTCCGGCGCTCAGGGTGGCCCCGTCGGTGCCCAAGTCCGGATTCGTGCCTACCTCGTACGACGAATAAATAGAAGTGCTATAGATCCGGAGTCCGTTGGCGGCCGATAAGTCGGCCGCGGGTGCGTTGGACGTTGGTGGGGCGTTCGGTTGCGGTGCGGAGGACCCGGAGGTCTGCGCGCAGGCGTAGAGAACCAGGCCGCACGCCAGCAGGAGGGCGCGGCAGGACAGGCTGCATCGTATCGGCATTGCTGAAAACGTCGGCAATCCGTATGCCGTTGATCGCGCGCTCGCTTTGAAAGCGTTTGGAACCCGATCTGCCGGCAGGGATACACGATGCGAGACTTCATGGGCCGCGCGGCAGCAAGGGCCGGCTGCTGCGCGGCCGCTTGTATTCTATTGGCACCAGGGTTGTCCGGCGGACAAGTTGGCGCACCCATTCTCATTCTGACGAGCCGAAGCAATTCCTTCAGCGATTATTACGCCGAGATCCTTCGCGCGGAGGGACTCAACGAGTTTGAGACGAGGGACATCGATTCAGTGCGGCGCGGCTCGCTCGTTTCTTATGACCTTGTTCTTCTCGGGCAGGTCGCCGTCAATGCCGGGCAGGCAGCCGTTCTGAACGAGTGGGTCAACAGCGGCGGACGTCTCGTGGCGTTCCGCCCAGCAGCGGTGCTGCACGAACTACTGGGTGTCGCGGCAGTACCGGGCTCGCTTTCGGAGGGGTACATTTCGCCAGATACTTCGCGGGGGCCCGGCGCCGGCATCGTGAACAGCAGTTTGCAGTTCCACGGCGCCGCGGATCTGCTGCGACCCGCCGGCGCAAGCGTGGTTGCCACTCTGTATTCGAGCCCCAGCCGAGACACGGACTATGCCGCCGTGAGCCTGAGAACCGGGATCGGCGCCGGCTCGGGAAGTGCGGCCGCGTTCGCCTATGATCTCGCGCGATCGATCGTCCTCACGCGTCAGGGCAACCCCTCTTGGGCAGGCCAAAGCCGGGATGGCAAGATGCCGATACGACCGCACGAGTTGTTCTTCGGGAAGGCGGCTTTCGATCCGCAACCGGATTGGGTGGATACCAGCCGGATTCGGATCCCGCAAGCGGACGAGCAACTGCGGCTACTGACCAATCTCATTCTGCTCATGAATGAAAAGCACAAGCCGTTACCGCGGCTGTGGTACCTGCCGTTCGGATATAAAGCGGCCGTGGTGATGACGGGTGACGATCACGCGCATGGCGGCACGGCCGGACGCTTCCGGCAACTCGCTGCGCTGAGTCCGCCGGACTGCTCCGTCAATGACTGGCAATGTGCACGCGGCACCTCCTACGTGTTTCCCGGAACCGACCTTGCGCCGTCCGATGCAACGAGGTTTACAGCGCAAGGATTTGAGATCGCGCTGCACGTGAATACGGGTTGCAAAGACTTCCGGTCGGCGGCGGAGCTTGGGGGAATGTACCGGGAGCAGCTTGCGGCGTGGCAAAAACAGTTCGCTGGAATCCCGCGCCCGGCGACGAATCGGGTTCATTGCGTGGTGTGGAGCGATTGGAGTGCGGAGCCAAAAATGGAAGCCGGTAACGGCATAGGGCTCGACACGACGTATTACCACTATCCGCCGGAGTGGATCGGGTCCCTACCGGGCTTTATGACAGGTTCAGCGATCCCGATGCGGTTTGCGGACACTGCAGGCCGGCGCATCGATGTTTTTCAGGCTGTGACTCACATGACCGACGAATCCGGGCAGTCCTACCCGGAAGTTATAGATGCATTGCTCGATGCTGCGACAGGGAGACCGGGTTTTTATGGGTTCTATACGGCCAACATCCACACCGATGATAACGACGGGGCGACACAGCAACGGGTCGAGGACATCGTCCGTTCGGCGCAGAAGCATCACGCAGCCGTTATCTCCGCGCGGCAGTTGCTCGAATGGCTGCGGACGCGCGAGCGCACAAGCTTCAGCGATATCGAATGGAGCGGGCGGACGCTGCGTTTCCGGGTGCAGGCTCCGGGAGGCGCCCGCGGCCTCATAGCTTTAATTCCCACCCTATCCCGCGCCGGCGCGCTAAGCGCGGTCCGGCATGGTGGCACGACCGTCCCGTTCGGGGTGGAAGTGATGAAAGGTATTCAGTATGCCCATTTTCCGGTGGTCTCGGGAGACTACGAAGCATCCTACGAGAGCACCGGCATAACCGTCGAGCCGGTAGGAACGGAAGCGGCAGCGTCCGAACGGCGGCAGTTCGTTGCGCAGGTCTGGGGCGATGCCGGCGGCGTGTCGTGGTCCTTGCGGCCGGGCTCCCCCGGGGCCATCACGCAGGATGGGATCTATGCCGCGCCGGCGCACGTCGGAAACCGTCGTTCGGCTCTTGTTGCTGCGACGAGCAAACGCGATTCCTCCAAGTACGCGACAGCGACCGTGCGACTCATTGGCGATGAAGAAGCGCCGCGCGTTGCAGGATTGCGAATCACGACGGCGGCAAACTCTGCTGCCGTGCGTTGGAGAACAGCGCGACCGGCGCGTTCGCGGGTCGAATATGGGGAAGCACCGGGGGCGCTCAGCCGGGTTGCAGATGACCCGGCGCTATCGACAGAGCACGAGCTTTCTCTGCCGAACCTCAAAGCAGGAACAGAGCATTATGTCCGTGTTGTCGAGGGCGCTGGAGCCGAACGCTTGATTTTTCCTCCTCAAAGCGAAGCGCCCGCGACGTTCGTAACCCTCGATCCGGCCCCGCTTACGTTTGCCGATGTGGCCGTGGCGCCGCAGCCCGGAGGCATGGCCGTAATCACGTGGCGGACGAACAAGCGGGCGCGGGGAAACATCGAATATGGCGTGCGCACGGACTCCTTATCTCTGCAGGCGTCCGAAGCGGAATTTGCAAAATCGCATCGCGTAGAGCTGAAAATGCTGCGCGCCAACACTAAATATTTCTTCCGCGTCGTAGCCGAAGATGCACAGGGTGGCACCGGGAGTTGGCCGGCTGAGGCGGCCGCGGCTCCGTTCGATGAAGACGTATTCGGTTTATGGGGTCCAGGCCTCACGCCGGGAATGTTGGATAGCGGCGACTCCGCCGCGGTAGAGCTGGGTGTGAGGTTTCGGGCGAATTCTCCCGGATTCTTAGCGGGCATACGTTTTTACAAGGCCGCGCAGAACGAGGGCCCGCACGTGGCACATCTGTGGAGTGGAGATGGGCGGCTGCTAGCAACAGCGCCATTCGGCGACGAAACGATAACGGGCTGGCAGAATGCTTTTTTCAACACACCGGTTCCGATCGAGGCTAAAGCGACGTATACCGCGTCGTACTTCGCGCCGAAGGGGCACTATGCCGCTGACGGAAG
>JAICMB010000126.1 GCA_025929455.1 Bryobacteraceae bacterium
CGAGCTTCGCACCGGTCAGCCGAATCGCGCTGTCGAACGCGCTGCGTCCGCCATGCATGATGACTTCGTTCTTCATGCCGGTGGTGTCGGGAAGCTGCCAGATTTTTTGCGGATCGGTTCCGGCCATGCAGGCGGCCGCCGCTGACGACATCGCGCCCGCGGCGCCGGACGTCACCATGCCGAACTCCGCGCCCGACAACTCCGCCAAGCGTTTGCCCGCGGCGTGCTGCAGCTCAAAAATGTCTACAAAATGCCGCGCCGCAGCTTCCTTAGCGGCGCGCACCTCGGGCAATTCGAGCGATCCGCTTAAATACGTCCAGGTTCCGCGCGCGTTGATGATGGTGCGCACGCCGAGCTTTTCATAAACGTTGCCCGGCGCCGTGTTGCGCACCGCCGCCGAGAGCCGCCGCGCGCTGGCCTCCGCGCCCATGGCGGCGAGTAGGGCGTAGCCGCCGGCCCGCTGCAAAAACATGCGGCGATCGAAATATTTCTGGACCATATCCCAACAGTATTGCGTATTAACTCGGGTACAATCGCTAAGATGTTCCGCCGCGGGGTCTCGCGGCGGCGGGGTTAGTCTGATACATTTGCGCGGCGCTCGCTCAATACCCGCGCACTGGGAGCACGCATGGTTTTGAATAAACTGATCCGTCCGCTTTTTGCTGGCCTGTTCGTTATCGCCGCTGCACCGTTTTTGATGGCGCAGTTCGAATCCGCTACCGTCCTCGGCACTATCCGCGATCCGAGCGGAAGCGCCGTGCCGAACGCGCAAGTGGCGCTCGAAAACACACGCACGGGCGTGAAGATTCAGGCGCAGTCCAGCGCGACCGGTAACTACGAGTTTGTTAACCAGAAGATCGGAACCTACGTCGTGCGCGTTGCCGCGCCCGGTTTCCAGACCTCCGTCACCGATCCCTTCGATCTGACCGTGAACGCGCGTCAGCGCGTCGACATTACGCTAAAGGTCGGGGAGACGGCCGAGAGTATCACCGTGTCGGGCGCCGCGGCGCTGCTTGAAACCGACACCAGTTCGCGCGGACAGGCGATCGGCACTAAGCCCATCGTGGAGCTTCCGTTGAACGGCCGCAACTACGCGGATCTGACTCTGCTGGTTCCCGGCGTAGCGAAATCGTTTCTGGAAAATCAGACCGACAACAGCCGCGACGCGTCGTTCAACGTGAACGGACAGCGCAGCGAGCTGAACAATTTCCTGCTCGACGGCGTCGACAACAACGCGTACGGTACCAGTAATCAGGGCTTCTCGAACCAGGTCATTCAACCGAATCCGGATGCGCTCGCCGAATTCCGCATCGAAACGAATAACTACAGCGCCGAGTACGGGCGCGCTACGGGAGCGGTGATCAACGCGACCGTTCGCAGCGGCACAAACCAGCTTCACGGCGAATTGTGGGAGTTCCTGCGCAACACGGACCTGAACGCAACGGGATTTTTCAAGCCGGTTAATGGCGTGAAGCCCGCGTTCAATCAGAACCAGTTCGGTGCGGCCGCGGGTGGGCCTATTCGCAAGGACAAGATGTTCGTGTTTGCGGATTACGAGGGCTTTCGCCGCGTCTTCCATCCCGTGTTGTTCGCGACGCTGCCGACGCCCGCGATGAAGCAGGGCAACTTCGGCATTCCGATCAAGAACCCGTACACCGGCGAAATTTATTCGAACGGCATCATCCCGAAATCGCAGATCATCCCGTTCGCGCAGGCGGTAATGGCGGCACTGCCCGATCCGAATCTGCCGGGCAACTCGAACAACTACTCGTCCGCACCGTCCGACACCATTTACAGCGACAAAGGCGACATCCGCTACGACCAGTACTTCGGCACCAAGGTGACGTTTTTCGCACGCTACAGCCAGGACGACGGCCGCATTTTCAGCCCGCCCGCGTTTCCGGGGCCGGCCGGCGGCAACGCGAACGGGAACGTCTATATCCGCACCAAGCAAATCGTTCCGGGCGTGACGTGGACCATCAGCCCGTCTTCGATTCTCGAAGCGCGCGTCAATGGCGACTACACCGAAGCGGGCAAGAGCCCCATTTCTCTCGGTGCTCCGGTCGGCGATTTTGCGGTACCGAATCTTCCCACGGATCCGTCATTTGCCGGTGGGCTATACTCGCTGAACTTGAGCGGTGGCCTGTCGCAGCTCGGACGCCAGAGCAGCAATCCGCAGTATCAATACCCGATCGTGCTCGATCCCAAAGTCAACTTCACGAAGATTATGGGACGGCACAGCGTAAAGATGGGTTTTGAATACCAGATGATCGACACCGCCGTGAGCGATTTCCATCCCAAGTACGGTGTCGATAACTACACAGGGTTCTTCAGTGCCCCATCGACGAGCGGCCTCAACGGCCAGAAGCAGCAGATCTACAGCCTCGCCGACCTGATGTTCGGCGCGCGTAATCACTACGAGATGAACAATAACCCAGTCGCGCACCTGCGCCAGCGCATGTACTTCGGCTATGTGCAGGACGATTTCAAGTTCAGCCCCAAGCTGACACTGAACCTCGGCTTGCGGTATGAGTTCGCTACGCCGCAGTGGGAGCGCGATAATCACCTCGCCAATTACGACCCGATCACCAACAGCATGATTTACGCGAAGAACGGCAGCCTGTACGACCGCGCGCTGGTGCATCCCGACCCGCACAACTGGGCGCCGCGTATCGGACTCGCTTATAGCGTGTCGCCCAAGACCGTGATCCGCAGCGGCTTCGGCATCAGCTATGTGCAGTTCAACCGGCTCGGCGGCGAGAATCTGCTCGCCTACAACGGACCATTCGTGGTGGATGCCGTGATCGACGGGCAGACGCCCGCCCTCGGCATCTGTACTTCGGTGGACAGCGCGCCGGGTTCGTGCTTCCGGCCCACGCAACTCGGTTTCCCGCCGAGTTTCACCTCACCGGAGGCGTTTGATACCGCGAAGACGCAGGTGCGCTATATTCCGGCGGACAATCGCACTGGCTATGTCGAAAGCTGGCATTTCTCCATACAACAGGAACTCGCCAGGGACCTGGTGCTCGATGTGGGTTACGTTGGCAACCACTCAGTCGGTCTCATGATCCTTGCCGACTATAATCAGGCCGCGCCGAACGTGCTGGGTCAAAACTTGTCGGTGAATGCGCGCCGGCCGATTCCGAATTTCACGACCATCGAAATGGCGTACGACGGCGGCATGGGCAGCTACAACGGACTGCAGGTGAAGCTGTCGAAGCGCTATTCGGAAGGCCTGTATTTGCTGAACTCGTTTACGTACTCGAAAGCAATCGATAACGCGCCGGGGCATCTGGAGAACTACAACGGCGACAACTCACGCATCAACATCCGCAACAGCGCGTCCGAGCGCGGCCTGTCGAGCTACGACCAGACGCTGAATAACACGACCTCGATTCTGTATGATCTGCCGGTCGGCCGAGGCCGCCGTTTCGCGACGGACAACACGTTGCTCGACATTATTGCGGGCGGCTGGAGTATCGACCTGACCAACACCATGACCTCCGGCCTGCCGCTGAACATTACCTACAGCACGAGCCAGCAATTTCAGGTGAGCCCGCTGGTTTCGCCGCGGCCAAATTACATTGGCGGTCCGCTGGTCACGCCCGACGAGCAGCGCACGACGAAGAATTACTTGAACGCGGCGGCGCTTGCCTTACCGACCTACACGCAACCGTTCGGCAATCTCGGCCGCAACGTGGCGCGCAGCTCGCCGTTCTTTGAGGCGGACCTCGGCATTCACAAGAACTTCAATTTGGGCGCGGAGGCACGCTATCTGCAGTTTCGCGCGGAGGCGTTCAATCTATTAAACAAGACCAACTTCTCGCCGCCGAACACGACATTCAATAACACGTCGTTCGGTTCAATCACATCGACATTCCCGGCGCGCCAGGTGCAGTTCGCGTTAAAGTTGGTGTTCTAAATTCAGATGCTTCGCTTCACACTCGTCATCCTTTTCGCCGCCACGGTCGCCGCGAGTCTGGGTGCGGCGGACAGACGCGCGATTTCGCCCCCCGGCGTGACGCCTGTCGGGCCGTACAGTCCCGGCGTGCTTGCCGGCGATTATCTGTACGTGTCCGGTCAAGGCGCAAAACGGCCGGATGGTACTTTCCCGACCGGCGCGGCCGATCAACTGCGTCAGTGCCTGGAGAACATTCGCGCCGTGGTCGAAGCCGCGGGTCTGAAGATGGACCACGTCGTCTACTCGACGCTGTACGTGCGCGACCGCAACGCATTCGGTGAAGTCGATCGCGCCTGGGCCGCGTACTTTCCGAAGAACGGCCCGGCGCGCTCCATGATCGGTGTCGCGAGTCTGCCCGATAACACGCCCATCGAAGTGAATGCGGTGGCAGTTCGCAACCTGTCGAGTAAACACGCGGTGCGCGTGGCAGGGGACAGCGCGGCTGTGCCTGCGGCTGTCGTCACGGCAGATCGCGTCTACATTTCCGATTGCCGCGGTGCGAAGCCGTCGGCCGAACCGGCGGACGAGGTGCGTGCCGCGCTCGAACGCATGCGTGTGGTGCTCAAAGCCGCAGGCATTGGCTTCCAAAACATGGTCTTCGTGAATCCGTACATGACGAAAGCCATCGGATACGGGTCCATGAATCGCGTCTATGCTCCGTATTTCGAGTTCGGAAACACGCCGGCGCGCGCGACCATTGAGGTCGACAGCCTCCCGGGCGGAATCAACATCGAATACACCGGCATCGCCGTACGCAAGCTCAGCGACCGCCACGCGTACCGTCCGAAGAACATGACGCCGAGCAAGACTGCGAGCCCGTGCGTGCTGGCCGGCGATACGTTTTACTGTTCCGCGAAGTCGGGCTTCATTCCCGGCCCGCAGGAAGGCGTTTACGAGTCGAGCGTTGAGAACCAGGTGCGCCAGACGATGCGCAACCTGCTTGATGGGCTAGAAGAAGCGGGCATGAGCTTTGCCGACGTCGTTGCGACCAACGTGTATCTCGATGATGTGCGCGATTTCTCGAAGATGAACGGAATCTACAAGCTGTACTTCGAGGCCGGCGTGCTGCCGGCGCGCACGACAGTGCAACAGGCTGAGCCTGTAGAACGCAACAGCAACGAGAACGGCCGCTGGCCCGAGTTAGAGCAGATCTCACTCGTCGCGGTGAAGCGCTGACGCATGCTATAGGAGAGGATCACATATGGAACAACACCGCCGCGATTTTCTGAAGGCGGCCGGCCTGGCGCTCGCCCCGCTTGCGGCCGATACGGCGCAGGCCGCGCCTTCGACGCCCACCGATAAGGAAAAGCTGGCGCGCATCGCTTCGAACACCTGGCCCATCCGCCACATATTCAAAAGCCGCACCGGCTTCCGCCAGAATCCGCGCACCGCGCAGATGAAGGAAAAGTATGGTGAGATCACCATGCTCGACTTTCCGCAGTTCACGAAGAACACGTTCCCGGGCGTCACGCACATGGATCTTTTCTCGGGTCTGTTCGGCGATGTGGCGGACGACAGCATGTATGTGCAGGTCCCCGTCGTCGTGGGCGCCGCAACGCGTGTGATGTGGGAGTTCGATCCCTCCAGCGCGTCGAGCAAACGCTGGCTCGAAAAGCTGGTCAATAAAATGTCCGAGACCGGCACGAAGTGCCAGCACATCTCGAACAACGCGCCGCGTGACATTTGCGTGATGGATGCCGATAAGCGCAAGGCGGGCGTGGAGGTGGCCAAGAAATGGTTGGACGGCGCGAGCATGCTCGGTGCGAAGTCGATGCGCGTCAACAGCGGCGGCCCGCGTATTGCTCCGAGTTCCGTCGCCACGAAGGATTATCCGAAGGCCGACGAACTCGCGGCCTATCTGAGGAATTGCATCGAGTCGTTCAAAGAAATGGCCGACTACGGCGCGCAACGCGGCGTGAAGGTCACCCTTGAAAACCATTGGGGCCTTACCGCTAATCCCATTAACATCCGCATCATTGTCGACGAAGTGAATTCGCCGTTCTGCGAAGCGTCGCCCGATTTTTGCAACTGGGAACACGAGTATCTGATGTACAACGGGCTGAAGGCGCTCGCTCCCTATGCGCACACCAACGTGCATGCGAAGTACTGGAATCGCTGGAAGGATAACGACATCAAGCGCTCCGTGAACATCATGAAGGCCGCCGGTTTTCAGGGCACGTTCGCGCTCGAATACGAAGACGGACCGTGGGACGGCGTGGAAGGCGCGAAATACCTGTACCGCGAAGTATTGGCCGCGCTTTGATGAGCCGCCGCGTTCTACTCGTTTCAGCAGTGGCTCTGGCGAGCGCGCTGGCGCAACCCGCCCCCAAACGCACCTTCTCGCTCCAGGCCCTGTCGCCTGAGTTCGATCAACTCATCGCGCCCGACGCCAAGCTTGAAACCTTCGCCACCGGCTTCGGCTTTACCGAAGGTCCGGTTTGGGACCGCAAAGGCTTTCTGTACGTCAGCGACGAAGTTCAAAACAAGATCTATCGCGTGTATCCGGGGGGCCGCCGCGAAGAGCTCATCAGCCTGGGCGATCCGGACGGCAACACCTACGATCGCCAGGGCCGCCTGATCGACTGCGCCAGCGTGCTGCGCGCGATCATCGCCGTTCATCCGGACGGCAAGTACGAAACACTCGCCGACCGTTTTGAAGGCAAGCGCTTCAACAGCCCCAACGACGTCGTGCTCGGTCCCGATGGCGCACTGTATTTCACCGATCCCACTTCCGACCTTCCCAAGGGCGAGAAGCAGGAACTGCCGTATCAGGGCGTGTTCCGTCTCGCGCACGACGGCACGGTGCGCCTGCTCACGAAAGAGCTCTCGCAACCCAACGGACTTGCGTTCTCGCCGGACGGAAAACGCCTCTACATCGACGACAGCGCGCGCCGCAACATCATGGTCTACGACGTCGATGCGAACATGAACCTGCGCAACGGCCGCGTCTTCGGCGAAGAGCCCGGCCCGCACGGCAGCGGTGTTCCCGACGGCATGCGTGTCGACACGAACGGCAACGTGTTCGTGACCGGCCCGCTCGGCATTTGGGTGTGGAGCCCGCAGGGCAAGCACCTCGGCACCATCGTCGTGCCGGAGCAGCCGGCCAATCTCGCCTGGGGCGATGCGGACCACCGGACGCTGTATCTGACCGCGACGACATCGGTGTATCGCATCCGCACCGCAACGCGCGGCTTCATTCCGTGATAGCATCGCGCACAAGACCCCTCGCGTGACCCGATCATGAATTTTCTTGGAACGTGCATCATGTTGGTTGCCGGAGCGCTCGCTATTCAAGCGCAGCCAACCTGCGTCGTAACTATGCCCACTGCAACCTTCACGATCCCTTACGCGGGCGGCGCGCCCGCGCTCAGTACGGATCCCAACGCACCCGCGTGGCGCGCCGCCGCGCACACGACGATGCTGAAAGACTGCACGCACGTCATCGACTATCCCGCGCTCGAAACCGAAATTCGCTCGTTCTGGACCGATACCGACCTCTACTTCCTTTTCCGCTGCCCTTACAAGCAACTGAACATTTTCCTGCCCGCCAACAACAGCGAGCCGCGCGTAAAGCTCTGGGACCGCGACGTCGTCGAAATGTTCCTGGGCGACGACTGGAAGAATATCCGCCACTACCGCGAGTTCGAGATCGCCCCGACGGGCGACTGGATAGATCTGGCGATCGATCTAGATCATCAAAGCTACGATCACTCCTGGCGCTCCGGCTGGAAAACCGAGGCGCGCATCGACGAAAAAGCGCACGTGTGGTACGCGGCGGCGCGCATCCCGCTGAAAGCCGTGTCGGAGCAGCCCGTGAAAGCAGGCACGCGCTGGCGCATGAATCTGTACCGCATCGAAGGGCTCGGCGCCGATCCTCAGCGCCACTTCATGTGCTGGCAGCCGACCTGCGTGCTCAATCGGGACCCCAATCACGTCCCGGAACATTTTGGAACCTTGGTGTTTGAGAAGTGAACCTTCGTTTCCTTGTTGTATCTACTGTCCTCACCCTGTCCGCAGCGGCGGCGCAAAGCGCGTCCGCGCCCAATGCAAAATCGGCCATCGAAGCCGGACGCCAGCGTTTTAACGTCCGCTGCGCCGGCTGTCATGGAGCCGACGGCGCAGGCGGTGAGCGCGCGCGCGGCATCGGCGACGTGGACCGTTCGCGCATCGCCAGCGACGAATCGGCGCGCAACATTATTGAACACGGCATTCCAGAAGCGGGCATGCCGGCATTTCATCTGTCCTCCCCGGAGTTGGAGCAGATCGTCGCGTTCGTGCGCTCGCGGGTCATGCCGGTGAGCGAAGCGGCGCTGCCGGGCGATCCCCACGAGGGCGAAAAATTCTTCTTCGGTGCGGGCGGCTGCGCGTCGTGTCACATGATCGGCGGGCG
>JAICMB010000562.1 GCA_025929455.1 Bryobacteraceae bacterium
CTCCTGAAATTCCGGCGCCGCGGCGCGCAGGCGCTCGAACAGCGGGAACGAATAGAAGCCCCAATTGTGTTGCGGGCCGCCTTCGACGCAGCAATCGTTGCCTGATCCGATGCGGTAGAGCGTGGCGGGATCGGAGACCGGGAGCGAGCGCAGCATCACGTCGTGCATCAGAGAAAAAATGGCTGTAGTTCCGCCGATTCCGAGCGCTAGCGTCAGGATGGCTGTGGTGGTGAATACGGGCGTGTGGCGGAACTGGCGAATGGCGTAGGCGAGGTCCGAGGGCAGATTGCGCATGAGGTTCTTCTTGTTAATACGAAGGAAAGGCGAGATGGTTCCGTGGATACTGTGGCGCGATGCGGGAGCGCAATCAGATGAACGGAGTCGCTCCTGCGGCGCGAAGCTGGCAGCGAGACTGCCCGCCCTACTGCGATCATGGCGTCCATGCTGACAACCGTTACCGGCGCTGAGCAGGTTTCATGACGACCCGTGCGCCGGTGGGCGATACGGTCACGCGCTCTACGCCGTCTTCCAGTTCAAACGGCTGGTTGATTTTTGCATTGGGGTAGAGCGGCATGAAGAACGCGCGGATGAGAAAATCCAACGCGCTGCCGCTTACGCCGAGGCCGTTTATCTCGACGCGCTCCAGGTGCACGGTGGCGTAGCCGCCGGAGGACGTGATGGACGCGGCCACACGCACGGGGCGCTCGCCGTCGATCAAGCGCTGCACCAGCCAGTTCGGCTCCACGCCGGAGGCGCGGCGTAGTTGTGCGAAATTCACCTGCGCCGTGGCCACCGCGCGGCCGGAGCCCAGTTCGAGTCGAGGCTGGCGCACGCCTTGGGGTACGACGGTGGGCACTTTCGCGCGCGCCCACGCGTTCAGTTCACTCTCAGTAAATAGGAAGGACGAACCCAGCTGCGCCTTGCCGTTTTGAATCAGACCGAAGGTGCGATCGACCTTCAGCGCGACGGGGTCCTTGGTGCGCAACGCCGTGCCGGTGCCGCACAGGCTGGTAGATAACATCGCAACCACGACCAACCACTTCATCCGCCGATCGCATGCATGGGCCGCGGCGGGGGCACGAAGCGAGTGCTGTTGATCTGGTGCCCCAGCCACTTCTCGCTCACGTTGCGCCGCAGCGCGGCTTCGATGTCGCTGTCCGGCGCACCGTTGCGCAGCAGCGAGCGAACGTCGGTCTCCTCAATGGCGAAGAGGCAATAGCGCAGCTTGCCGTCGGCCGTGAGGCGCACGCGGTTGCAGTTCAGGCAAAAGGGCCTGGTTACCGACGCGATGAAGCCGACACGCCCGCCGCCATCCGCATAAGCGTAATCGGTGGCGGGCGCGCGCGGATCGCGGTCCGGTATTTCGAGCAACGGTGAAATCTCGCGAGAGAGCGTCGCGATCATCTCGTCCGCGCTCAGCACGCGCGAGCGGTCCCACACGCCCTGCGCGTCCAGCGGCATGAATTCGATGAAGCGCACCTCGATATCGCGCGCGCGGCCGAACAGCGCCAGGGGCACGATGTCCGGCTCGGTCAAGTTTTTAACCGCGACGGCGTTGATCTTGATCGGGCCGAAGCCGCACTCGCGCGCCGCTTCGATTCCGTCCAGCACTTTCTTCAATTCGTCGCGCCGCGTCATCTGCGCAAAACGCTCGCGATCGAGCGTATCGAGATGGATGTTCAAGCGCCGCAGCCCGGCTCCATACATCGCCGCTGCGTGTTGCGCCAGCAGCACGCCGTTCGTGGTCAGCGCCAGGTCGTCGATGCCCGGCACCGCGATCAGCCGCTCGATCAAGCGCGGCAGGTCTTTGCGGACCAGCGGCTCACCGCCCGTAAGCCGGATTTTGCGAATGCCTGCGCCTGCCGAAATGCGGACGAAACGCTCGATCTCCTCGAATGTCAGCACGCCCTCGCGCGGCAGATACTGCACCTCTTTCTCCGGCATGCAGTAAAAGCAGCGGATATTGCAGCGGTCCGTAACGCTGATGCGCAGGTTATCGTGCGTGCGCCCGTAGGTGTCGATCAACGGCACGGTGCGTTACTTCACGGCGAGCATGCGTGCGATCGGCACGCGCGCGCGCTCCATGATTTCGCGCGGCAGTTCCACGCGGGGCTCCAGGTTTTCGAGCGCGTCGCGGAGCTTCTCGAGCGTATTGCGCCGCATGTACGGGCATTCGCTGCAGTTGCAGTTCTCGTTCGCGACGAAGTGGAAACGTTTGTGCGGCGCGAGCCGTTCGAGCGAGTGTGCGACACCGCTCTCGGTCATGACGATGAACTCGTCGGCATCGGCGCTGACACACCATTGAATGATCGCGCTGGTCGATCCGATGAAGTCCGCCATCTTTAGCACGTCTGGCGGGCACTCCGGATGCGCGGCGACCAAAGCGTTCGGATACTGTGCGCGCGCCGCCGTAACTCGCCGCGCCGGGAACGTGGCATGCACGATACAGGTGCCCTGCCAAATACGCATGTTGTCGCGCCCGGTCTGCGCCTTCACGTAGTTGCCGAGGTTGAGGTCGGGCAGGAAGAGAACCGGGTGCTCGCGCGGAATGGAATTGACCACAGCGACGGCGTTGCGCGAGGTGCAGAGAATGTCGCTTTCGGCTTTTACCTCGACGGACGTGTTGATGTAGCTGACGATCTTGTGATCCGGGTAGCGGAGCTTGAACTCGCGCAGATCCTCGATACGGCAGCTATCGACCAGGCTGCACCCCGCCTCGCGGTCGGGCACCACCACGGTCCGCTGGGGGTTCAACACCTTGGCGGTTTCCGCCATAAACCACACGCCGCAGAACGCCAGCACCGCACCGTCGAATTGCTGCGCTTTGCGCGCCAGCTCAAGGCTGTCGCCCACCGCGTCCGCCAGGTCCTGAATCTCGGCGTCCTGATAATGGTGCGCCAGAATCATGGCCTGACGCCGTTGCTTGAGCGCGAGGATTTCCTCCGCCAGCGTAGTCGTCGCAAGCATGTTACTACTCTCATTCTAGCAAGCGGTCGGTTAAATCTCTGTAATATACTTTACGCAGACTCGCTTCCAGCTTTCCTCTGATTCAGGTGTATCCGTATGTGTACTCCACGCATTC
>JAICMB010000772.1 GCA_025929455.1 Bryobacteraceae bacterium
CGCAACGCGCGAAATCGTTTCGCACGCTTCCGATCTGCTGCTCGTCACTCGAGAAGTCACGTCCAAACTCTCGCTCGCAGTGCCGGCGACTGCCGAAGAGATGCATCAGGAGGATGTCGCAGGCGATGGCGACACGTTTGTGATTCTGCCGGCCAAATGCTAGAACCAATCTCGCGCTTTCAAATACTCCGCCAGCCTAGCCTCCGCACTCCCCGCCTCCGGCGCGTAGCCGTATTCGTACCGCACGCGCGGTGGCAGTGACATCAGGATGGATTCGGCGCGGCCGCCGGATTGCAGGCCGAACAGCGTGCCGCGGTCGTAGACCAGGTTGAATTCCACGTAGCGGCCGCGGCGGTACAACTGGAATTCGCGCTCGCGTTCGCCATGCCGCGCGTCCTTGCGGCGTTCGACGATCGGCAGGTAGGCATCCAGGAATCCGTCACCCACCGCGCGCAGGAATGCAAAGCACGCTTCGAAATCCCAGGCGTTCAGGTCGTCGAAGAACAGCCCGCCGACGCCGCGCGCCTCGTCGCGGTGGCGGATGAAGAAATACTCGTCGCACCACTTCTTGTAGCGCGCGTAAACATCATCACCGAACGGCGCGCACAGGTCGCGCGCGACCGTGTGCCAGTGCACGCAGTCCTCGTCGAACGGATAGAACGGCGTGAGGTCGAAGCCGCCGCCGAACCACCACACCGGCTCCGCCCCCGGCTTGCGCGCCTCGAAGAAACGCACGTTCATGTGCGCGGTCGGCACGTAGGGATTGCGCGGGTGCACCACCACCGACACGCCGCACGCGGTCCACGAGCGCCCTGCGAGTTCCGGCCGCTGCACGCTGGCCGAAGGCGGCAGCGTGTCGCCGAACACTTTCGAATAACCGACGCCGGCCTGCTCTAAGACCGCGCCGTCCTTCAATACCCGCGTGCGGCCGCCGCCACCGCTCGGTCTTGCCCATACGTCGTCACCGAACCGCGCTTCGCTTTCGAATGCTTCGAATGCAGAGCACAGGCGCTCCTGCAATGAACGCAGGTAGTTTTCAACTTCTGTGGCGTGGTCGGACATGAAGACAGCCTAACAGCCATACTTTCCCCCTCTCATTGGGGGAGCCGCCATCCATGGCGAAGAACTCCATGATGGCGCGAAGCACCGGGTGAAGGTGCGAACTCGCGATTTGCCATATCAGGACGAGCGCGCCGCGCACGGCTGCACCGTACCCTCGCCCCTGCCCCTCTCCCGGCGGGAGAGGGGTTCGAACGTACGAGTCAATGCATCATCGCGAAGCGGTTGTTGATGTCGGTGGTCAGGTTCTGGATCCAGCTCGGGTAATTGGTGTGGATGTAGCGCTGGCCATCCTTCACTTCGTATTTCAGGTTGCTGCTGTTCAAATAATCGATCTGCACCTGGTGTTCGTCGTAGTGCACCGCGATGGTGACGCTGAAATCGCGCCGCGCGTAGGTCGCGTCGATTTCGCCGGGCATGTGCCGCGCGATCGCCCAGCCGCGCCCGGTCAGCGCTTCCATCACCGCGTTCTGCACCTGCTCGAACTGGACGCCGGCCGGCACCGGGATCGGCGGCGGGTCGTTCAGCGGGACTTGGCGGAACGCCATCGTGAGCAGCAGCAATGGCAGCAACAAAAGCAGGTGAATGCGTCTCATGTTTTTATTCCCCTCGTGTGCATGAATGGCAACTGTGCAACCGCGCAAGCTTGGCAGCAAGGCGTCCGTGGCTCAAGTCTTCGGATTGACCGATTCGCCACGGCGCTTCCGTATACTGCGCGGCCGGCCGTCGAGGAATACCCTGCGTTGCCCGCACCCATCCGTCCACTGGCAGTCACCGCCTACAGCGCGACCTCGGCGTTGGGCCGCGGCGTTGCGACGCACGCACAGGCGCTGCACGCCGATC
>JAICMB010000574.1 GCA_025929455.1 Bryobacteraceae bacterium
ACGCCTGCAACGGGCGTTGAGACCCGTTCGTCCCCAA
Source organism: Bryobacteraceae bacterium (assembly GCA_025929455.1). Next base: position 38 of record JAICMB010000574.1, read on the forward strand.
CCGTCATCACGGACCGCAACGGCACCCCCGTCCCAGTCACCATCTCGCTCCACCCGAATAGTGAAGCCGGCGCCGTCCAAGGTTTCGTCCTCATGATCCAGCGCACCGCCGAACCGGACCCCGTGCACCTCTCCAACGCCCTTCCGCAGATCATCTGGATCGGCGACGCGCAAGGCCGCACGGAGTTCGCCAACGATTACTGGTACGAGTACACCGGCTCCACACGCGCGCGGGAGCTTCGCCAGATTTGGTTCGACGCCGTGCATGCGGACGACCTGCAAAGCGGCATCGACGCCTGGATCGCGGGCCTGGCCGCCGCGGCGCCCTTCGCGTTCGAGTTCCGCCTGCGCAACGCCGCTCGCGCGGAATGGCGTTGGCACCTCGCCACCGTTCGCCCTCTACGCGACGGAGCGGGCGCCGTCAGAAACTGGCTCGGCACCGCTGTCGATATCCACGATCGCCGCGCGGCCGAGGATAAAATCGGCAAACTCAACCGCGACCTGGCCCGCCGTTTACGCGAACTCGAACTGATCCTGCAAGTCACGCCCATCGGCATCCTGATCGCGTCCGACCCGCAATGCCGCGAGATCCGCGCCAATCCCGCGTTTAGCAAGTGGGTCGGCGTAGAACCGCAGGAAAACGTGTCGCACACCGGGCCCAATAGCGGCCGGCTCCGTTATCGCGTGATGCAGAACGGCCGCGGGCTCGAAGCCGGCGAACTGCCCCTCCAAACGGCCGCTCGCGACGGCCGCCAGGTCGAAGCCGAGGTCGACCTGGTGCGCGACGACGGCACTACCGTCAACGTCTACGGCTACGCAAGTCCTCTATTTGATGAAGACGGTAAAACCCGCGGCAGCATCGGCGCGTTCGTAGATGTCTCGGAGCGCAAGCGTATGGAACAGACCCTGCGCGCCTCCAACGCCATCCTCCGCCGTGCCAACGACGATCTGAGGCAGTTCGCGTATGCCGCCAGCCACGACCTTCGCGAGCCGCTTCGCATGGTAGGGCTCTATGCCGAACTGCTGGTCCGCAAACATTCCGACCGCCTCACTCCCGAGGCACGGGAATTCGCCGGGTTCATCGCGGAAGGCGCCACGCGCATGCAGTCATTGTTGGACGACCTGCTGGCGTTCACGCGCGCCGGCGGCGAAACCGTCAGCGACGGTGAACTCGAGCGCGTCGACTGCAATGCCGTGCTCGCGGCCGTGCTGCAGAACCTCAGCGCCGCCATCGAGGAATCTGGCGCCTCAGTCACCAGCGAGCCTCTGCCCGTCGTTGCCGCGCATCGCGTGCACGTGGTCCAGGTGCTGCAAAATCTGATCGCCAACGCGATCAAGTACCGCAAACCGAGCGCCGCGCCGGCCATTCACGTTTCCGCTGAGCCCGGAGGCGAGGGTATGGAGCTGCTGCGCGTCCGCGATAACGGCATCGGTATCAAGCCGTTTTACCATCAGCGGATCTTCGGGTTGTTCAAACGGTTGCACAAGACCGAATACCCGGGCACCGGCATCGGGCTTGCAATCTGCCAGAGACTTGTCGAGCGCTACGGCGGCCGCATCTGGGTGGAGAGCGAGGAAGGCTACGGCGCGCAGTTCTACTTCACGCTGCCCAGCGCGGAGGCGGCACACGTGGCCACGAATGGACACGAATAAACACGAATTGGATGCCGTCGCTAAGGCCATTATTGGGGCGTCATATGAAGTTTCGAATGTGCTCGGTGCTGGCTTTTTGGAGAAGGTGTATGAGAGGGCTCTCGCGCGTGAGCTGAGGACGCGAGGGCTAAACGTCGAAACGCAGGTGGCCTATCCCGTCACATACAAAGGTGCGTGCGTCGGCGAGTACCTCGCGGACCTCCTGGTGGAGCGCAGCGTTCTAGTCGAACTAAAATGCGCCGACCAGTTCGCCAATGAGCACATCGCCCAATGCATCAACTACCTCAAAGCCTCGAATCTAAAATTGGCGCTCCTGATCAACTTCCAAAAACCAAAAGTAGAATGGAAACGAATCATCTACTAATTCGTGTTCATTCGTGTCCATTCGTGGCCCTATGGTACAGTGCGGCATGAAGCGCCTCCAGCCGGTCATATGGATGAAGGGCACCTTTTTGAGCCCGCAGCACCTGCAGACTCAGGACCGCTTCATCGAAAACACCCTCGCCTTCCACATGGACGCGTTGAGCTTCGCGCCCTGGGGATTTCACACGTTGCAAGTGAATCAAGAGGCGCTCGCGTCCGGATACTTTGCGCTGTCAGAGGCGTCGGGCATTCTCCCGGACGGCTTGCTATTCGATATTCCTGACTCCGACGCCGCGCCGTCGCCCAAGCCGCTCGCCGAGGCGTTCGATCCCGGCCAGAACACCGTGGACGTGTATCTTGCGATCCCGCACATGCGCGACCGCGGCCTGAACATCTCGCTCGCGGGCACGCAGTCCGACACGCGCTTTCTCTCGGAAGTCGTGATGCTGCGCGACGAGAACAACGGCGTCATCGAAAAGCCGGTACAGATCGCGCGCAAGAATTTCCGGTTTCTGATCGAAGGCGAATCGCAGCAGCACATGTCGGTGTTGCGCGTGGCGCGCGTGCAGCGTACCTCCGCCGGCACGCTGCAACTGGACACGCGCTTTGTGCCGCCGCTGCTCGACATGGCAGCCAGCGATTTCCTGCTCGGCATATCGCGCCGCCTGGTCGAGATCATGGCGGCCAAGAGCACGCTCATCGCCGGCAATCGCCGCCAGCGCAATCTCAGCCTCGCCGAATTCGGCACCGCCGACATCGCCAGTTTCTGGCTGCTATACGCGGTGAATTCGTATTTTCCGCTGCTGCGGCACATCTTCGAAACGCGGCGCGGCCACCCCGAGCATCTCTATCGCACGCTGCTCGCGCTCGCCGGTTCGCTCACGACGTTCTCAACGCGCGTGCAGCCGCACGATCTGCCGGTCTACGATCACGACGCGCTGTACGAGTGCTTTCAGGATCTGGACGAGAAAATACGGCTGCTGCTC
>JAICMB010000161.1 GCA_025929455.1 Bryobacteraceae bacterium
GGCCGGCATAGTTGTGCGGAAGTTATTCGAGTCCCGTGATGCGAAGGTTCGAGCTGCCGCCGCGGAAACCTGCAAGCACGTGATTTTCGATGAAAAGACCAGCGCCGCACTTGGACACCTGCTGTCCGATCCCTCCTCACAGGTGCGGCGTAGCGCCATAAACGCGCTTGCGATGTATGCCAACTGGCGTTCAAAAGCGGCTCAAGACGCCCTGATCCATGCCGCGCTCGACCGCGGCAGCAAGCTCGAGGACCGCATCGATGCCGCGGATGCGATTCGTCAGGCAGTGGCGCTGCAAGCGAAAGGCGTGCGGCAGGATCCTCCCATGTTCGAGGCGCTCGTTGCGCTCCTCAGCGAGCACATCGAGCCGCTTCACGCCGTAGCTTACCTGGCGCTCGCCCCGGTACGCGATCCCGGATATAAGCCCGGTGTAGCGCACGAACTCATGTCGCCCCCGGGTGGCTGGAAGCAGTGGCTTGACGAGATCACTGCTAAGCAGGCGGGCGACCTGGTGGATTACCGTGTCTGTGGCTGGGGCGAGCCAGCGACCGGCGTGACGTACCCCGGGAATCGCGGAACGCAGCAACCCGTAGACTTGTTCTGCCTTGGCGGAGACAGCCTGCTCGGTAAAAATCTCCGGACAGCTCAGCCAGGTATGAGGAACCCGACGCTAGCATTCAAGTATACGCTCCAAGCTGCTGAACAAGGCTATGTGCCGGCGGAAGAGGCGGTCGGCATGATGTACGCCAATGGAAAGGGTGTCGAACAGGACTATGCTGCAGCGGGGAAGTGGTGGGTCAAGGCGGCGGAGGGTGGCGATCTTCGCGCTGCCAACCACGCGATGATGCTCTATCGAAACGGTGAAGGCGTTCCGCGTGATCGCGAAATCTCCGAGAAGTGGGCCAAATACGTTGCGGAGCACACGCCTGTGGGCCAGTAGCGAGGACACGGCAGGGGGCCAGCCGGTTCTCTGCCCGGTTATCCAATTCCGGGATACCACCTTAGGGCGTTTTCGCGGAAGATCTTTTTCAGCACCGATTCCGGAAGCCCCAATCCCTGCACCTGAGCGCGTCGATATGTCACGGTTTCGGCGCTCGCAAAATATTGATAGTCGCGATCGTGCTGAGCGTTCATACTGTCTGCTGCGTGCTGATCGTCTCCACCCTCCATCCTCAGCGTGAAATCGGTGGCATACATGATGCGATCCTGATACGTGGTCAGAAACGCGATCGCTTTGGTCCGGTCCCCAGCCGCAAAGTACCGAATCCGAGCCGCGAGATCCACGGCGAAGTTAGGCATCCGGTCCAACCGTTTGGAAAGAGCGTCGAGATCCTCTTCGTTGCTGCCCAGATGGGCGCCGACAACCCTTAGTTTGGGATAACGAGTGATCACTCGGTCGCGTGCTTCGAGAATGGACTCTTTCGAGGGAACTCCCGGGCGCGCATACATGTGCCATTCCGGATGGGATGCATAGAAACCTCTTTCGGGATTGTGCTCATCCAATGGCAGCCACGCCCCGTTTGGCTCGGCGAGGTGCGCTGTCAGGGTGTGGCCTTCTTTTTGCAGCAATTCGTAGACTGGAAACAGCGCCGGATTATCCGGCAAAAGATACGCGCCGGTTTTGGAGCGAATCGACATGCCGACGCTCTTCCATATCTTTGTTGCTATCGCACCATCGCGAAACTGTTGCTGAAGAGCCGCGACCGTTTTGGCGGCGAACTCCGGATGTTCCCATCCACGCGGGTCGAATGAGCCGGCCCACGCGACGCACCCGCCGCTCTCCCGATGTAACGCTACGGTGCCACGCAACTGTGGCGTCAGATCGTCCGGCTGGTCATCGATCGCCCGGGAATCACAGATGCTCAAAACACGCCAGCGAGTTGCTCGCAATGCCTCCAAAATCGGGCGGCTCGGGCGGTTAATGTGAACGTGCGTGTTGATTCTTTCGAAAGAAACATCGGCACGAGCTTTCGTGCCGATGGCGATACCGGCCGGCACTAAAGCCAGCCATTGGCGTCTGGTCATCATATGTACATCTTTTATCTCTGTCGCTGGATCATGAGAACAATCCATGAATCCTCGTTAGAGTCATCCTAACGCCATCCTAGCCCCCGAGCTTGCCGGGCGAGCTCGGCAACATCATCGCGGCGGAGCAGTTCGGCGGCAACACTTGTGGCCGGTCTCAGAGCTCGAATCGGGCTTAGTCCCAGGTTGACCACCACCACAGCCGCGCCGATCAGGGCCGCTACCGCGGAGACTTCAGTGCGCAACACGGTGGGAATCTCCCCCACGAGGAGATCGCCGCACACGTCACTACGGTTCTCGCGTTCTTGGGCAAGAAAACCTGCCAGAAGCGGCGCCCGCCAGCGAGAAGCCACGCAGACCTCGGCCCGCTTGTGCCGGTGAAATGCGGATTGCTAACAACGAGCTTTAACCCGGAGTCGAAGCGGTGAATTGCAACGTGTTGATTGTAAAGTGGGAGTTGGTTGCGGGGGTAGGATTTGAACCTACGACCTTTGGGTTATGAGCCCAACGAGCTACCAGACTGCTCCACCCCGCATCACAATCGTAACCCAAGGCTGCGGCGGGGTCAAACTTTGAACGCGCGGTGAATCTAGCGGCCCAGTGCCGGCACGTGACGGTACTGGGAACATGCGGAGTTGCACGCGGCGCGCGGTTCCTATAGAGTCGTAAGCTAGAGAATTTTTCTGGAGGTTTCATGGCTTTTTGTGCAAATTGCGGAGCGCCGGTTGAAGGGCGTTTCTGCGCGAAGTGCGGCATGTCCGCACCGGCGAGCCCCGCTCCCGCAGCGGCCGCGGGCAGCGGCGCTCAGGCGCCGTATCAGGCTTCCGCGAACCCGCAGCAGGGCGGGCCGGCGGGGAACGCGTACGCAAACCCCGGCGCGGGTGCGTATGGGCAGGCGTACGGCAATGCGCCGGGATATGCAGCGGCGCCGGCCGCCGCGCAGACGTCGGGGATGTCGGAAAACGTGGCCAGCGCGCTCTGCTATGTGCTCGGCCTGATCACGGGTATTCTGTTCCTGGTGCTCGCACCCTACAACCAGAACAAGACCGTGCGGTTCCACGCGTTTCAGTCGATTTTCTTCCACGTCGCGTGCATCGTTGCTTGGATTGCGACATTCGCGCTCTCGATGATTCCGTTTTTCGGGTTGATCATGCTGCTCGTGGACGTGTTCTTGTGGCTCGGCGCTATCGTGCTCTGGGTCGTGTTGATCGTCAAAGCGTACCAAAACAGCCGTCTGATGTTGCCCGTGATCGGAGCGCTGGCAGAGCAGCAGGCCAACAACAGTTAACGCTCGTGCGTTCGAGGGCGCGGCCCGTCCGGCCACCTGCGACTTAGAATGAGAGCAGGATGAGATGCCGGGTTCTCTTGTTATTGATGGCGGCCTGCTGTGTTTTCGCTGCCGACACCTACAACGGGCCGCGCCCGCCTAAGCCCGACATCCCCTACATCCTTCACGCCGATCACCTGATCCAGACCGAAGCCGCCGAGGCGCGTCCGGAGCAGCGCAAAAACGAAACGGTCTACATCATCCCGGGCGCTTCCTCGCCCGCTCGCACTCCGCTGGCAGAGCCGATCTTTGTAATGGATGCGCACAAGTTGTCGGCCGACCAGCTGCAACTCTACAAGCTTGAAGTGCACGACGGAAACCGCGAAGTCACGATCCGCCGCAAAGGCGGGCCGCGGCCGCTGCACATCATGGTGTCACCCCTCACCGACACGCTCTATAAAATCGAAGCCAACGAGCCGCTTGAAAACGGCGAATACTCGCTATCGCCAGCCGACTCCAACCAGGTTTTCTGCTTCGAGATTTTCTAAGCGCGGCAGTGACTCCGGCGCGAGCCGGCGCCGTAAACCTTCGTAACGCTCTGGACCTACGGGGCAGAGGTGCGCATCCGATCAGGTGGAAGGATTTGTGGGCTTATGAAACTGCTGCGGAGAATTGCAATAGGGGTGTTGACCATGGGCCTGATGGCGCCAGTGACAATGCTGGCCTCGACTCCTCAGGATTTAAGAGAGCAAGTGCGGCATGAGCTGGTGATGCTGCCGTACTACAACGTTTTCGACGACCTCGGTTACCGCGTTGACGGTAGCACCGTATACTTGTATGGCGACGTGACGCGCCCGACGCTGAAGTCCGATGCTGAACGCGCGGTACAGCACATCGAGGGCGTGACGACGGTAGTCAACAACATCAATGTGCTGCCGCTGTCGCCGTTTGACAATCAGACCAGGCGCGCGGTTTACCGGGCAGTGTTCGGCTACGGCGGACTGTATCGCTACGCAATGGGTGCTAACCCGTCCATTCACATCATCGTCGATAACGGGCACGTGAAGCTGGTCGGCGTAGTCGGATCGCAGGCTGACAAAAACATCGCGGGCATCCGGGCCAACGGCGTTCCGGGCGTCTTCTCGGTGCAAAACGATCTGCGCGTGGCGCAGGGCTAACGATGTGTAGACCGAACAAGGCGCGAACGCAACGCGCCAGCAACGATCGGCCGGGTGGGGAGATTCCACCCGGCTTTTTCGTTGCGCGAGAGCGGTCACGGGCGTTCCGTGACAGATTCTTGAACGATTCGAATGATTTACGGGTGGAAAGTTCTTGGAGCGCAACGCCACCCTATGCTATGATGAGGTAGCTTTCATGGATCGCATCCGCGAAGCTATCCCCTCCATCAACAAACGGAGCTAAAAAAACTAAAAACGAATGAGTTTTACTGTTTTCCTCGGCAATTTGCCCGCCTGGGTTACCAAGGACGATATCAAGTCTTGGCTCAACGCGGAAAACCTCGTCTTCGATGACATCAAAGTCATCCGCAACCCCGAGACCCAGGAATCTAAGGGTTTCGCGTTTATCGCGACGCCGAATTCGGAGGAGATGAACTCCATCATCCGCCGGTTCGACCGTGCGCCTCTTGAAGAACGTCTCCTGCGGGCCAATCAGGCTCAGCCGCCCAAATCGCGCCAGCAGCAAGGCGTCAGACCGGGTGCGCCGCCTGTGGGCGCCGTAAACCATGAACGCCGCCGTGAGCGCGGTGGCAAAAAACACAAACGGTCCAATCAGCACGACGGACCTCAGAGCGCGTTCGCGGAAGAGCTGGCTAAAGCTCTCTAAGACGGACCGCCGGCAACGATCCTCTCTCCGGGCGACACACGCCCGCGCCACTCTCCTGCCTCAAGCTCCTCTGCAACATTCCGCCCGTGTCCTGTTTCAGCTTGAAACGGACGTTTTCATCGGACTTCGTACGTTTCCTGCCCGGTTTTCTCATCGCGCGTAATGGCCATCCCGCCCACCGTGAATTCGCGGCGGCGTTCAGCTTCCCTGTCCCACATACGACGCAGCACGTCCCGGCTGTAGCTTAGAAAGTGCCGGTCCGGTGTGAACACTTCAAGTGTGATGGTGCTATCGTAGCCGCACTCTTGGAGGGCACGCACGGCGCGTTCGATATCCACCGTTCCAGCGCCCAGCGGCAGATGCAGATCGCCGTGCCCGCCCTTGTTGTCGTGCATGTGCACGTGGCGCAGGCGCGACCCGTAGGCGGCCAGAATCTCTTCCGTCATGTTGTACGGAACCATGAGATTCGCATGTCCGACATCGAGGTGCAGGCACAGTTCCGGAATGGGATCGAGCAGGTCTCCGAGCTGCGCGGAATTGTTGTAATCGCCCGGCAAGTTCTCGATCATCATGCCGACGCCGTAGCGGCGCGCGTCGGGCAATAGTTCGCGTATGGTCTCGATGTTACGGCCGATGAAAAACGCACGATCGTGCATGGGCGCGTGGCGGTCCGGGTGGATGTTCATCCACTTCGCGCCGACCTCGGAGAACACCTGCAAGCAGCGCCGCAACTCGGAGACGCAGGCGCAGCGCACCTCTTCGAACGCGCTGGCCATCGGCAAATAGAACGCCGTGTGGCCGACCACCGGCATTCCGGCGCGGTCGAGCGCTTTGCGTATTTCTCTGGGATTCACTCGCCAGGAGGCCGCGGCGGGCGGCTCCAGCGTCAGATCGATAAAATCCAACCCCAGTTCCGACATCCACTCAATTTCCGATATGACGTCGTGAGCGGGGTGGTTCATTCCTCCAATCAGCATGGTTTCTCTTTGTCCTCAGCTGCACGGAACCACGGCCTGCTGTCGAGTAGCTTGACGCGTCGGCACGGATCGAGTTCGCCAACCGGGTGCGCGTGGTTGCTGCGCGATAGCCACGAAGGCAAGCGCTCCGCCTGCCGCGGGCACAGCCAGCGATACACGGCGAGAACGCCGTCGAGCAACAGCAGGTCGTCATCGAGGCGCGCCGCGAGGCGATGCCAGTCGAGGTCCGGACCGGCGGCGTGAATGATGTTGAGTACATCGGGCCAGTCAGAACGGTCGCGCTGCAGCACGTACAACTTCGACCAGATCAGTTCTTCCGGCGGAACGACTCGCACCATTTCCGGACCGAACTCGACCAGCGGTCCGCGCTCGAGCCAGTCGTCATCGACCTCGGTGCGATGGTTCGCCATCGACCAGATCGCGTCCACAATCACGCCGGCGCGGTAGGCACGGTAAATCCAGCTCCGGTCGTACTCGCGCCGATCGAAGTAGTCGTGCATGCCCGCCGCCGTGAGCGCCGCCATGGCCTGCTCGCGGTCGTGCGGTCGGATGTACACGTCCATGTCTTTCGTGTCGCGCCATTTACCGGTGTATGTCGCGACCGCGAAAGCGCCTCCGAAGGCGAACCGCATGTCGCGCTTGCGGAACTCGCGTATCGCACGCAGATACGTGTTCCATTCCCTGGTCGGGATCAGTTCTTTCCAACGGCCGTGCGTGAGCACGCTATGCTCTCCATCGCGGTTGAGAACCGTGGCGTTTGCGTCATCTACGCCGAGATCTTCGAATGACGGCATACCTTTGCATCCTTGGGGACACCAATGCCCATCCTCGGAATGAGACGCCGCCGGGCGGGAAAATGAAACGCGCCACTGACAACGCGTGTCTTGGCGCGGGCCTACTTACACAGATTACACCGATTGTTCGGAATGGCGCGCCCGCGCGGCGGCCGTTTCCTCCAACAAACGCTCAAGCGCCTGATCGTGCTTATTTCGGTCGGTGATTTGGCGAATTATCGTTAGCCGCGTCCGCGTGAGGGGATCGGATATCAGTTCTGAATAGGTTTGGTCCATTCGCCTATTTGCGTCCATGGTGAACTTATGGACCACTGCGGCTATAACAGAAATAACCACGCCGCTACATGAAC